>CAJCHQ010000076.1 GCA_903970295.1 Bryobacterales bacterium | reverse complement strand
GCGCGGTGAAAAACTTTCATAAGTGCTGTACTGGATCCTGGTAACACACTCCTGAGCGCGTGTGATTTTCAGCTTTTAACTTGAACGATGCTCTTTTGGAAAAGCACTTCACGGTGTGGTCTTCAATTCCTTTGCTCGTCTTAAATCTGCGAGGGCCTCGTCATTCCTCGCCAACTTTTTCAGCACAGTTGCGCGGCAGGTGTACCACTCTGCCATAGGAGTATCGCGCGCAAGCAATGAGTTCAATTCAGTCAGAGATGAATCATAATCTCCCATTTCAAGATGCAGACTGGCTTTAGCGAAGGCCGCCGAAGTGCTTTTAGGGTTGAAGCGCTGGACGAGCTCAATCGTCTCTAGCGCGCGGCGGAATTGTTTTAAGGACTGCAGGTCCTGAGCCAAGGCTAGTAAATCTGCTTGGGTAGCACCGTCAATAGTCTTTCGTTTCGGCACATCCTTTAAGAGAGAAGTGCCAGCGTCGACTGCGTCTTGTAAAAGTCCCTCACGTCGATCGCATTTGATCCGCAAGCGCAAGATTTTAGCAGCAATCAAATGTGTCTCATCGGAGTTACTGGCTTTGGTGCAGTCTACCAGCGCTTTTTTGAATTCGCCCTGCTGGGCCAATAGAGAGGCTCGGTGGTAATACGCTATCGGACAGGCGGGACTGATCTTTATGGACATTGAGTAGTCAGCGAGGGCCAAATTGGCCTTACCTAAGAACTCGTACAATTGTCCGCGTCTCACAAAAGGTTCGGGTGATTGAGAATGGAGGCTGCATGCTTGATTCAAGACCGAAAGTGCGCTTCCATCATCTAGTTGGTCCAAGTAAGAATTGGATAAATTCGCCGAACACAGGAGCGAGCGAGGGTCCATCTTTGATCCGATTTGCATCTCTTGCAATCCATCTTTCTTCCGCCCGCTGAGATACAAAGCTCGACCCAATAAAGAATGAATCTCGGCATTGCGCGGGTGCGCATGAATCAGCGTTTGCAGGTTAATCAATGCTTTTGGAATGTTGCTCTTCCAGCGGGCCAGGTAATACCAAGATAAAATTGCGATTTCTAAGTTTTCTGGGTCTAGCTTTCTCGCCGACTGGAGGCTGCTCATAGCCTCTTCCTCGCTCTCCATGCATAGCTGAGCGCGGGTCTTAAGAAGAAGAGAGTCGACATCATTTCTAGACTGAAGCATTTTGAGCACCCGGCCGTAGCTTCCGGTATCCAGCTCTTTCCTGGCGCTGTCGATTAATGATTTTTGGTCAGCCAAAGCACTGGCTATACTCACAATGAGGCTGAAGCCTATGCCGCTTAGCAGCGTTCTCAACTTGTTCTTCATTGGTTTCATAGTCGGACCGCATGATTTCCTAGTCGCGTCGAGAACTAGAAAACTATTTTCTTACATACAGTTACTGTGACTTAATCATTTAAATTAAGGTTACCATGGAGAACTTGGCCGACAAAGAAGCGGTATCACTACAACCGCTTCTTTATCCGTTCTAATATATTGCGCACCAGATCGGTTCAGTGTTGTGATTTCTATCCTCATTCACGATCCGGCTTTCTGGCCTGGCGGTTTCAAGTTCTCGCGCGTTTGACTCAGAGGTTCGCTCGGTAGTTGCGCTGGGGAGGGCCTAACTGAAAGATCTAGGTGATTCTGAGTGATGGCTACAGGGTTGGGTGTTTCCGGCCGTTGATAACCGACAAGCGGACCGCACACTATGAAACCATCATTTTTGACGCACGCATTACCGCGGCCCTCGCCATTCTGTGGTGTAGGTTGAGGCTTGTGGCTGTCGAAGTTTTTGTCAGCTGGTGTAGTCAGGTTGTCTTTGGTGTACGCCTGCGCGGCGGATTCAGCAATTGCATACGGTTTTATCTCTTTGTTTCCTGCTTGCGCTTCAAGCCGGCTGACCGTATCACCGACGCTAGGCGTATTTGTAATTTCATTCATCGTTTAGCTCCTCATGACTCGTATGTATTCACTTGTTATGGTGTTCCGGGCGGTGCGGATCGTCCAGGCGTATGTTCCGCCGGTGCGCTGTTGCGATTATCTTGAATCTTAGTGAGTTGGCTGAGCGTCCATTCTCGGAGTCTTGTGCAATCGTCGCCCTGCACCATCATGGAGAACCATAACACTCGAACCTGACATGTTCCTGATAAAAGTGTCTTTTAAAAGTCCAGGTTTTGCTCGCCCGGCAGATCGGAGCTTCCGCAAACTATTGTGTCGTGTCCGTTATGATGCCAGTAACCAATTTTATAGTGTCCCTGATGTTTGAAGAAAAAGTCGCTGCCTTTGTGATCTCTCTCGACTGGTTTTTGGGCACCGCCGTTTGTGATTACTAGATCGGTCAGTGCGGCGGTGGCAGGAGCTTGCGGTACCTTATTTAGCAAATCCATTTGAAACAGGGGAAGCGCAGAATTGCCACCTTGGTCTTGTGCACGCAGAATTTTATCTGTGGGGAGTTTATAATTTTCGACTCTCATAGTCATAGTTTTGATCTCCAGAGGATTTTGGTAAGGAAAGAACGGTTGACTGCGATTGACCAGAAGCATAAATGTCAAGCCTGACTTTAGCCTGATATAGCCTCGATGCCCGCTAGATCTATTTCTTGGCAGTGAGAGAATTGTTGGAGCGACGCGTGGCATTAGCAGCTGAAAAAGTTCAGGACTGCTTGTTTTGCGCCGGTAGCTTGAACCAAAATGTGCTGCCTTCGCCTGGAACACTATGCGCACCGATGGTTCCGTGATGGGCTTCGACAATCGCCTTGCAGATGGCCAGTCCAAGTCCGCTGCTATGGCTTTCAGACTGATCCAGTTGCTTGAAACGTTCGAAGACCGCCTCCAGCTTCTCCGCTGGTATTCCCTTTCCGCAATCACTGACGCTCACCTTCACTGATTGCTCATCGTGCTCTAACGCTATACTGATGGTGCTTTCCGTGTGGGCATACTTGGCGGCATTATGCAAAAGGTTTACGAGCGTGCGTATAATTCGCTCTTGATCGCATTCTAAAACTGCATCAGATCCTATTACCTTCATGCCAATCTTTCTGCTCTCTGCAAATGGTTGCACAGCATCAATCGAACGGGTAACGATTGTCATCGCAGCCGTTTGCGAATAATTTAGTTCGAATGCGCCGGCTTCCAGCCTTTCTATGTCTAGCAGGTCACCGATCATAGAAACCATTCTGGTGATTTGCAGTTCCGCCTTAGCGATTTTTTGTCGACCTCGATCGTTGACTTCGCCTAGCTTGCCTAGTTTGAAGAGATCAAATGTCATCTTAATTGCCGTCAGGGGCGCGCGCAAATCGTGACTAACCATAGCCACAACTTCTTGACGAAGCCGTTCGATTCGTTTGCGCTCCGAAATATCATGGGCAACGCAAAAGAACGATTTTTCGGCCTTTGACCATCGCATCGACCACGATGTTTCAGACATCGTTTGATCGCTGCGCCTGATGGAAAACTCTACCGGTGCCGAGGTCGTGCCGTCTGCTAAATGTTCAATAGCTTGACGTGCTGCTTCGACATTTTCCTTTGCCATCAACGAAAAAACTGATTGTCCTAATAACTGCCCCGGTTTATAGCCCCACGCGGTCTCCACCGCGTGATTCATGTTAGTGAAGCGTCCCTTGCCGTCGAGTGAGCAAATTACGTCGAGAGCATTTTGTGTCAATGCTTTCTCTTTTTGGCGCGCGTCATCGAGAGTTACGGCCATTGCGTGAAAGGCCTGGTCAATTTGCGCAATCTCGTCAGAGCCTTCCAGCTTTGGCTCAAGCGGCTGTTCCATGGCTAAGTTGAGGGCGTTGCGTGCAAGCACATTTAAGCGCGTGGCCGTGGTTCGATTGAAGTAGAGCGCTAGAGCGAGAGCCAAGAAAACGCTCGTCGCTACGCCGACAATGATTATCCGCTCGACATTTTCGCGCAAGTGTTCCTGTGCCTCACGTTGGTGCGCGCTAATCAACGCTTGTTCCTGAATCACTTTCATGCCTGATTCATTGACCTGCTTAAGCAGTCTTTGTATGCGAATGGTGCTGCGCATTAAGTCCAGGCTGTCATTGCTCTGAATCAGACCTTGTACTCGCTCGAAGGTGTCGATCACCTCGTCTGTTACTGTGTTGAATGAGGCCAGTTCGGCGCGCTGATTTTGGTTGGCAATTTGCAGTAATTGCTGCCGGCGAATTCGTAGATCCGCCTCTCCCGCACGGAGCTGCCTCTTGTAACGCTGATCATGATTTACCTGGTAGAGTCCAATTGCGCCGGCGCAATCAATAATGTTGTTCAAAACTAAATTGACGCAGATCAGTACCTGATTAGCGGCCGCTTCGCTTCGATATTCAAATTCAAGCTGCTTTAGTGTGCCTACCAGAGTTGTGACAAAGCAGAGTTCAAATAGCAGAGGCACTGCAATCAATAACAACGCTTTATCTATTAATCTGAGATTGAACTTCTTCATGACAAAGGTTCGAGTTGTGCAAGACGAACAGGCGGTTGAGAAAGCGATTCCTGATTCGCAAGAGCAAATCAATTTTACCGTGAAATTGGTGGAGAACCGCACGAGAGTCAACTTCGCGCTAATAATAATAGAGAATTTTCAACACGTCCTCGGCCACCACGGCATTTTCTGCCAGCGCGTAGCGGATATTGTGCAAAAAGAAAGTTTGATGCGTCTACATTTTTTCAATAGGGAGTGAAACTTTTTGCGCTTGGGCGCTATCGATCAAATCAGGCTTCAGAGATCTGTTGATTTCGAATATACAGGCAGCGCTTTTGTACGAAGATGGACGTCCAGGGCAAGATACGCTCTGTCTCGGGTGCTAAGTTTTTTCCAAATAAGCTTGCGCATGGCGTCGTTTCCGGGTACATACTTGCCGCTCTCGATCAGCTGGCGGTTGTACGTCAGTCCGAACACGTTCACTTCGGCATCAAAAATCTTCGCACCTTTGATGCCGGCAAACTTGAAGTAGTTAAACGCATGCAGTGAGACGCCACCGTTCACGGAACCGCCACCTACTAGGGTGCAATTCAATCCGACTTCGTCAGCCAGGACTTTGAGCAAAGCGGCCTTCGGGCCGCATATGCCGTTCCTGGCAGCAATGTGATCGCCAAGCAGAATTCGCTTGTCGTATAAATTGTATATGTCGTAGAGGTTGTGGCTCCACGCTCGTTGGCCATCCGTAGTTGCGCTCGCATCTCGCAAGGTTTCTCGTGTAAACTTCGTCAACAACGTGGCAGCCTCAGCCGGGTTGCGCGGCTTAGCAGCTAGTAGATCCTTCGCCTCCTCAACTGTGGCGCGCAAAATTGGATCAGCCTGGCGATCCACTACGATGCCTCCTCGCCGCGCTGGGTTTTTGCGCAGAAAGCTCGTGTGAGCATCGAAGAATATACCCATCTCGAAACCGTCAGCTACAGGCTCCTTCAGACGGAAGGTGTGGGAAAATTTATCAGTTTGTTCTCGAGCGAGTGATGACCGTTGGGTCAGGGCGGGTGTTTCTGAGAGCCAGCCGGGCATTAGCTGCAGACGCAGTTTGCCGCCGTCGTCAAAAAAATGCGGACAGACAATTTCGTCTGTTTTTCTCAGGTAGATTTTCTTATTCGGAGTTACGGGCTTGCCGTTCAGGAGAGCTTCTCCGGAAGGGAAGCTAATGTGGTGACCGCCGTTGTCGAAACCAAATGTCGCAACCGCGCCCCTCTTCAGGCTTCTCTCTTCCGGCTGGGCGCTAACGATTGTCTCGAGCGCATGCCCAGGTTGACCAATTGTCCACCAGTAGTAGTGAGTATCAGATTTGCCGGAAAGTATTTGTGCTCTGGCTTGAAACGAGTGGTGCAGATTCTCTTCGGCAGGATTCGCTAAGTCAAAAATGTTTCTCCGACCGATGATTGCTTCCCGGATTTTCCATGGCGCAGCTTCAATCACAGGTTTAATGCTTGCCACTGTTTTGACAAGAGCGGGAAGTCGTCCGCGCGTCAGCAGAAATGCTCCCGCCACGGCCAGAGCAGTGGCGCAGGCGGCTGCCTCCTGCAGGTGAAGTTTTTCCACTGAGTGATCCTGCACTGCTTGAACATCTGGGGTGCGTTCCGATTCCATTTTGGTACCTCTAATGGTGCGCTTTTGCCTGGGTGGGTTTGATCGCCTGGCAAATCCTCAGACTAGAGCCTCGCATGGCAGCCTGATATTTAACTGACTTGATCCTTCGTTCGGTAACCAGGGCTGCCGAGGCCAATTCAAATGGCAGTGGGGTTTGCGGTAGCCTGTGCTATCTTTAGGTTTATGGCGAAGTCAACACTGCGGTTTGTATGACAAAGGTTCTAGTTGTTGAAGACGATCAGGCGGTTGCCGAAGCGATTCTTGATTCGCTCGAAGAGCTCAATCTGACGGTGGAATTGGTTGATGACGGACTTGAGGGCGCCCAACGGCTGACAATCTACTATTACGATTTGGTCATTCTGGACCTGCACTTGCCAGGGAAGACCGGTATGGAAATTTGTCGGGAATACCGGGACAAAGGTGGACTGACTCCGATTCTTATGCTCACGGCTAGTAGTTCGAAGTCAGCCATCGTTAGCGGACTCCAGTCAGGGGCTGATGATTATTTGACCAAGCCGTTCGCCATGGAGGAGTTAAATGCACGAGTAGCAGCACTCCTCAGGCGGCCGCGATCGCAAGTTCCTGACCTTTTAACCCTTGGTAATCTTGTCTTTGATCAGACGAATCAAAGAGTAACTAAAGCTGGATGCGAGATCACTCTCTTGCCAAAGGAGTTGTCACTGTTGCAGTTTTTCATGCGCCATCCTAATCAAACTTTCAGTGTTGGTGACCTTCTCAATCGGGTCTGGAGTTCAGAGTCAGATTCGTCTGATGACGCAGTTTGGCAATCCATTGCCCGCTTGCGGAGAAAAATCGATGACAAGCAAGGTGAAAGCTTCATCGTTACTGTTAAAGGAATGGGCTACAAGATTGCGGTGCCGAGTGCCTAGTTTTTGGTTGACAATTAGTGTATTTGATTGTCAGCGACAGGTACAACAGTCTACTAAAAGTGGCATAATCCGACGATTAAAATCAGGACATCACTCTATACCGTACTGGCTTTTACACAGTTGATGAACTGTATGTTCACATCCAATCTGGAGCGGTTGTCGGTTTCAATAGAGCAACTGACCTGGAGAAAAAATGAAAATGAATTTGGCGAGCTCATTGCTCGTGGTTTTGACTGTGGCGTCTCCGTGTTTTGCCTCTCGTGACAGCGATCAGACGGCTAGCGATGTTTCGGCTGTCACCGCCCTTAGTGCAGTAGCCGTGCCCATATGTGTAGGGGCTGCCGGAGCCTACGTCGGCACCGGGTTGGCTGTAGGTAGCGAAGTGGAAACGGAAACAGATACCGTTGATAGTAAGGAAAGGTTACGTTGAGCTCAACGAGCAGGTCGATTTGCGCGAAAAACTTGATGCCCATATCAAAAGTAATTCAAGTGTCAGAGATGGTGCCGACATGAAGGCTGGGAGGTCATATTCTTCAAATGCGGCAAAGACAAGGAATGCAGTGACAAGCCCATGAATCTCACTCTTCGTCACGCCAGGGTGGGCATGATGTGCGCTCGCGAGATCGTACAGGCATGGCTTACTTGCTGTCGCAATTCGATAGCGACGATAGTTTGAATTGCAATAAATGGATTCTCATGACGGTTGCCGCGTCTCGGTCTCAGGATTATGATCCGATCCATGTACTCGCTATCATTGACAAAGGTTTTGAGCCGGCCAAGCTTCGTTTCAACTTCATCGAAAAAGAAGTGGTCAAGCACAAAAGTAACGTGCAATGGGAGGAAATACCAAGAGCTGGTGCAGTCCGAACCGTGACACCTGAGAGTCTGTACCGGTCCGGACTATTTCGAGAATCATTTTTCAAAGCGAAGCCTTTCTGAAACATTTGTTTGATCTGAGTCGCAGGTTGGCCTTACACATTTGGTCTAATACCTTAAAATGTCGGAATGACAGAGCATGGCAAACGTGCCCAACTTCTTTATGATTCTCGGCTATACGAGCAGGCGGAGCGCGAACTTCACTGCGCCATTGCCGAAGATCCGCATGATGCGTATGCAGTGGCACTGCTCTCCTTTGTTCTCGGTGAGCTGAAACGAATGGATGAGTCTATCGAGAGCGGCATGGAAGCCGTTGCTTTAGAACCTGATACTGCCTATTGTTATTACGCTCTGGCAACGGCATTTTTTCTTAGCCAGCGTTATGACGAAGCGTCGCAAACGATCGGGGAAGCCATTCGTTTGGATCCTGAATATGCCGGCGTGCGTCGCCTGGCGAGCGACATCGCTTACAAACAAATGCAATTTGAAGAAGCATTGAGCCAGGCAGATAAAGCTTGCGAATTGGCGCCGATGGACACTAACAACCTGGCAGCTAGAGCTTCTGCCCTGCTCGCTTTAGAGCGTTTCGAAGAGGCCGATATAGTACTCAATTCCGGGCTCAAAATTAGCCCGGAAAATTCTGGTCTCTTCATCAGTAAAGGTCGGCATGCACTTCTGCAAGCTGATCACAAAAGTTCGATCGATTTTTGCCAGGAGGCGCTGCGGCTTGCTCCCGATTCGGAATCGTCTCACTACGCCATGGCCTGTGCACTCTACGACGCCGGACGCAGTGCCGAAGCCGAGGGGTATATACGTGAATGCATTCGGTTGGAACCAAAGGATGGTTTGAATTACAGTTTACTAGCCGAAATTCTCTGTGTGCTCAAGCGGCCGCAAGAGGCTTTAGACGCTGCTAGACAAGGTTTGATGTTATCGCCGGATGATTACATCGCGCATTCGAGTTTGGCTTCAATTTTGATCAAGACGAGTAATTTTTTAGAAGCCGAAACCAATTTGAAAAAATCGCTTGCACGCTGGCCCAATCGCATCACTCTGCATCGATGGATGATTGAGGTGCTTTGCTCGCTCAAGCGCTACACCGAAGCCTTTGCGCATGCAAAGGCTTGCATCGAAGAATTTCCTCAGCGCCCCGAAGCTTATCGTTTGCAGATTTTTGTGCTCGGCAAATCGAGAGATTGGCAAGGCGCCGAAACTGCAGCAAAGGATGCTCTCGAGCGGTTTCCGGAAAGTCCGCTCTTAAATGAACAAGCGGCCGCTCTAGCCTATGAACGAGGCAATCACGAGGATTTGCTGACCTATGCCGTGAAGTGCTGCGCACTTCAGCCCGAGTCGGTGCGCTTTGTCCATTGGCATGCGATTGCTTTGATGCAGCTTAAACGACTAGATGAGGCCGATGCAGTTCTCGATCGAGCTTTGACTTTTTCTAGTGGACTGGATGATACGCACGTCAACAAAGGAATCATCGCCTTAGAACGCGGTGATCTTGAGCAGAGTATCCGGCACTGTAATCAGGCGCTGGCAATCAATCCTCAATCGCAGATCGCCCTCAGCCATCTGGCCAACGCCATCAAACATCGTGATCCGCTCTACAGAACGTTTTACCAATGGAGTTTAGCTTCGATGCCTGTGAGAGGGAGAGCGCATCGCTTATTCTTTGCCAAGCCTCGAAATCCTGGAGTGTGGATTGTTTACATCGCTATGTTGCCGGTTTTTGTTTGCATGCTCGTGCTTGTTTTAATAGCACGCTCTCTCATGGACCTTTATGGCAATCTGCAGCTTTTGCGCGACCCCGTCGGACGCAAGACAATCACAACTGCGCAGGCACTGCGCCCCTTGCTCATTATGGTCGCTCCTTTTGTTCTAATTGGATTGGTCGTTGTTGTCGGCACTTATGGCAAATTGTTGTTCGAGATCGCTGTGACAATTCTTTTTGCTGTCGTGGCGCTTTTGCTTGTGGCCAATATGATTAGAACCAAGGATTTTCGTTCGACTACTCTTTTCACTTTGTTGGTGCTGATCATGGTGGCATTCACTTATGTGTGGTCATGGTCAAAGCATCTGCCGGGGTCTGCAACTAGCAGCGCTACTTCAAGCACACCAGCCGAGGCGACTAAATAGGATGGTCGGCAAATGCATAGAAAATACGGATAATCGATTATCGATAATATCTAAGCAGTGCCGAGCCTGGTTTCACGAACTCGCGAAATCGGGTCGGGTGAAAAATGTACAAATTCCACCCGATCCGACAGCTGGGTACTGCCGAACTGGTCAATTCCACAGATAGAATCGATTATAGATAATCTACATTTGCAGCAGCCAGTGAGGATTTCGCCCATTTTTAAACGAGCTTCGGCCAGAGAACAGATCGTTCAGCTCCTCATAGAGCGCATACTCGACGGTACTTACAAGCCGGGCGAAAGGCTGATTGAGCTGCAAATCGCCAATGAGCTGAAAACAAGCCAGTCGCCGGTAAGGGAAGCATTTCGCTACCTCGAGGCCATGCGTCTGGTCGAAACCGAAACATATAAAGGTACTCGAGTGAGGAATATTTCTCCCCAGGAATTGGAAGAATCGTCACAGGTGAGGGCAGTGCTTGAAGAGCTTGGCGGGCAGTTGGCGGCGCCGCACTTCAAAGATAACGTGCAAAAACTCGAACAAGAATCTGCTCTATTTATGCGCGCCGCTCACGAGAAAGATGTCAAAAGTTATTCCGCGCACGATATCGAGTTTCATCGCATCATCATCGAAGGCTCTCAGAACTCGCTGCTTTTATCGATTTGGGAAGCGGTCGTTTTAGAAAGTCGCTTGCGCATGACTTTGAAAAGTATTTGTGAGGATCAGCTCACTGCTTCCGGAACCGCTCATCTAGCAGTGATTGACGCTCTGCGTGCTGGTGACGGCAAAGCGGCAGGCGAGATCCTGAAAAACCTCATTTGCAAATTTCATTTCTTGAAAAACGAATAGACGCATTCTGGGAATCAATCGTCTATATATTGACGCCAATATTCCGTGCGTTCTGTCCAGTCGCAATCGGCATTGCCGCAGGTCAAAGTCACTCTCGATGCGCGTGAGTCGACCTGGATCAAGTTGAAGCCGTCGCGCACAGCGTCAATCGTTTCAGCAAATCGCTCAAACTTCTGAACCGGTTTCTTGCACTTGGGGCAGTGCAGTTTTTTGTTGGCGATTGCGCCTTTGATTTCTTCAATCGACATTTATGACCTCAAGATTTGTTTTTCCGCGGCGCGATGCAGTCAGTTCAGCCTGCTTGCCGCAATTGTTAAGGAAGGGCTACCCGGGTCCTTCAGCACGTGGGCATCAGTAAACACTATTGTAGAACACCGCTCGAGCGACTTGCGGAAAGGATCGATTTACCTCTTTCGCTTAACATCGCGTACAAAATGTTTTGACATTTTCGCCTTGAGCCCCATAATGGGGTCTATGCAAAACCGATTGATGTCCACCATGCAAATGCGTCGCCCCTCTGCCAGGAGGGAGATGTTGCTTCACAGGTTTATGCATGAGTAATTAAA
>CAJCHQ010000075.1 GCA_903970295.1 Bryobacterales bacterium | reverse complement strand
TCTTCAATCGACATTTATGACCTCAAGATTTGTTTTTCCGCGGCGCTATACAGTCAGTTCAGTCTGCTTACCGCAATTGTTAAGGACGGGCTACGGGGGCCTCCAGCACGTGGACATCAGTAAACACTATTGTAGAACACCGCTCGAGCGACTTGCGGGAAGGATCGATTTACCCCTTCCGCTTAACATCACGTAGAAAATGTTTTGACATTCTAGTCGTGAGCCCCATAATGGAGTCTATGCAAAACCGACTGATGTCCACCATGCAAATGCGTCGCCCCTCTGCCAGGAGGGAGATGTTGCTTCACAGGTTTATGCATGAGTAATTAAACCCAAGTATTGTGAATGCCGCTCCCCTTCTGGTTCATCCGGAAGGGGAGCTTTTTTTAGGAGATTTTAAAAAATGACTGTTAACCACCAGGACTTAGAGCGATGTTTCGACGATCAAGCTGAATACGGCTTTAATACGCGCGCAATCCACACCGGACAGGAATGCGATCCCGAGACCGGCGCCTTGATTACGCCGATCTACCAGACCTCGACTTTTGTTTTAGAAGCGATTGGCAAAGACCGCGGTTTCAAATACGCACGCTCGCACAATCCCACCCGTAGCGCCCTGGAGAAATGTCTGGCGGATCTCGAAGGCGCCAAATATGGCTTAGCCTGCGCATCTGGATTGGCTGCCGTTTCGACGGTCTTGAACTTGCTGTCAAGTGGTGACCACGTAATCGTCGGTGAAGACGTATACGGTGGTGTCTATCGCCTATTCGAGCGAGTTTTGAAGAAATACAAAATCGAATTCACTTATGTCGATGCTGCCGATGTCACCAATATCGAAAAAGCAATCAGACCGGAAACAAAATTGGTTTGGTTGGAGACGCCCACTAATCCTCTGTTGAGACTGGCTGACCTGAAGGCTGTTGGCGAGATCACAAAGAAGCACAATCTCATTTTTGCTGTCGATAACACATTCGCCACGCCTTATTTCCAGAGACCGCTCGAGTTCGGTGCCGACGTAATCGTTCACAGCACGACCAAATATCTCAGCGGTCACAGCGATGTGATCGGTGGCGCCATTGTCACATCCAGAGAAGATCTGTACGAAGAATTGAAGTTCTATCAAAATGCAGTCGGCGCCGTTCCTGGTCCATTCGACTGCTTTTTGATTCTGCGTGGTATCAAGACTCTCGCACTGCGTTTGCGTGAGCATGAGAAAAATGCCACTGCCATTGCCCAGTTCCTGGAAAACCATCCAAACGTCGAGAAGGTTTACTACCCTGGATTGCCTTCGCATCCGCAATATGCTCTGGCCAAAGCGCAGATGTCAGGTTTCGGCGGCGTCGTCGCATTCGTAGTCAAAGGCGGCATCGAAGCGGCGAAGAAAACTGTTGTTTCTACGAAACTATTTCAATTGGCGGAAAGTCTCGGCGGCGTCAAGTCTTTGATCTGCCATCCAGCGACAATGACTCACTTGCCTATTCCCAAAGAAGTGCGTGAGCCTCTCGGCATAGTCGATGGTTTGATTCGCTTATCGGTTGGTATCGAAGAAGAAGTCGATTTGATCAATGACCTGCGTAAGGCCTTGAATGCTGCACAAGAAACTGTGAGCGAGTCGACCACTGTTCACACGACCGAAGCATTGGCGACTGCAAAATAAGTCACCAAATTCCTGGCACCCACTTTAAGGAACGCGCTCGGCGTGTTCCTTATAAGTGGGCAAACCCTGCTGGAGAAGGGCTTCTTCAATGAAGGTGCGCTTGACCAGAACAAGGACCATTGCAGCGGCGGGTGCCAGAGAAAGCCAGGAGCCAAAAGCTAGACTTTCACCAATCAGCGCTATTGAGAAGAACATATTGGTTCATCGGTAGTAGCGTGCGGTGCGATGGTGATTGATCTTTCATTGTCCAGTACCTATCGGTGCTGGACTCTTCACGTTCTTTGGGCTTCCGGTGCTGGGCTTGCTTTCCTGCCCAGGCTACTATCCATTGCTCCAGATGTCAGGGGAAACCCCATCGATCTGTGCGCATTGTTTGAGTAGTATGAGCCAACCCCTAACTTTCTTGGGGCTGCCCAATTTTAATACAACACTTGAATTTTGCGCTTCTCGCCGCTGGCGAGAAAGTATTTTGCCGCAAAAATTCAGATTTGGTAGTGCCTCAGCTCGAAGCTGCGGTTGCCGCCAATCGCCTTCATGAGGAGAACGAATATGATCGTCGAAATTGAAAATGAGCATAGCGGTTTACCCAATCAATCAATGCGGCCGGCTATTCAAAACACAGGCCCAGAAGAGTTTTTCGAGCGAGAAGATGAATCTGGCTGCGACTCTGCACAAGCACGTGCTGGGACGGGAATTCCTGATTACACAGTGTCCGAACTGACAGCACTCGTCACCGGAGTGATCTTTCCGACCATTCTTTTGCTGGTTGGTGCTTTTGCTTGTTCCGAGCGAATAACGATGCTAATTTTGAAACATCCGATCGAATCTATAATTGAAATTGCATTGTGTTTGCTCGTGCCTTTGGCCAATTACAAAGTTTTGGTAGCCGTTACGCAAAAGGACCTTCGTAACCCGATTCGCAATGGCTTGATGATCGGTCTGGCCACTGGCACTGCCCTGTTCTCCGCGGTTGTTTGCTGCGTTGCTAACGCGCTGGTCTATCCCATTGCTGATCGAGCTGGTCAGTCGTTTTCTTTACTAGTTACGGCAATTGCCATAGTTTCTCTTTTGACTTGTGTCACTTCTATGTATTTGGGCCTGAGGCTCCGTGGGCTTCGTGAATTTTCCAGCACCAGGTTGAGAACAGGCATCTACTGCCTCGGCGGTATTTTGATGTCTCTTTTTCTGGTTGCTGGCTCTGAGGCCAAATCAGTTGGTATCCGCGTCGCCGAATATATGGCCACGTCGGAAAATAAAGACGAAAGACAGAAGGCTTTGGACTTTTTGCGCAGCTTGAAACCGGAGTTGGAGTTACGCATGGAGTGCTCTGATGAACGCGCTGGTGGGCTTCCGGGGATGTTCATCCACCTGGATCCGATCGCTCAACGGCAGGTCTATTTTGCAGTCGCCGGACGACCATTCCGCGATAGTAAGGCTTCGAATTATGCGTCAATGCCCGACGATTATTTGAATCGACACGTTGTTGGTGCGGCAATTCCCGGACTTTCTTTGCTGCGCTCGGCGATCAGGGGTACGGTCAGCAGTGAGTCACTGGCTTCGACGCTGAATTGGACTTACGTTCTGAAAAATAGGACTTACTACGATCAAGAAGCCCGTGCTCAATTCTCTTTGCCACCAGGAGCGGTGATTAGTGGAGTTACCCTGTGGGTGAATGGAGAACCGCGAAAGGCGCAAACCGTGCCGAACGTGGCGATCGATATGGCTGCCTCTAGCCATGACGAGCAGGCGAACCGGGGAGTCACCCTCGGTCATGATGTAAACACCTTGGTCAGCGACCTTGGCCACGATCGTTACCTCGTTCATTGTTTTCCAGTACCGGCTCAGGGTGAACTGAAGATCTCTATGACAATTGTGTCGCCGGTGCAGCCGACAAGTCTCACAAGCGCCTCTGTCACGCTGCCCAGATTGATCGACACTAACTTCAGTTTGTCTGGAGAACACGATTTGCGTCTGCGGTCGGATGAAAAAATGACGGTTCATCTTAAGGAGGCTAAGTCTGAAACTCTCCCGGGGGGTCAGAATCTGCTTACCTGCAACCTTAAGGAAGAAGACTTGACCGGAGCCGGCATCACCATTTGTCTGAACGATATGGGCAAGCACGAAAACGTAGCAGCTTTCGATCCGATTTCACGGTCCTTTGTAATTGAAAAAATGAATCAGGTAGTATCTTCAATTCCTAAGAATCTTTACGTTGTCATCGATGGGTCGGAGAGCATGCGCGCCAAGCTGAAAGAGATCAAAAATGGCCTGCGTAAGTTGACGAAGTCAATCAATACTTCTGTGCTTCTGGCTAATGAAGATAATGATCTGGACCCGCAACCGCTAGCTTCAGCGTTAGATAAATTGACTGATGTCGACTTTATAGGTGGGCAAAACAATTTGTCGGCCGTTGTGAAAGCCGCTCAACTGGCTGGGGAGTCTGCCGGTGGTGCCGTTTTGTGGATACATAGTGGACAACCCAGCTTAAATCAAGAGCTCTATATAAGCTCACCATATACGGTGACACCCGCGTTTTATGAATTACCGGTTGACAATGGTATTACTGATGCTAACGAGTTTTTCAAAAATCATAAAGAAATTGGACCATTCAAAGTGATCGGTAGAAGCGGTACGATTAACGAAGACCTGAGCCGTTTTCTGAGCAGATGGCAGCCTGGTGGCAGCGAGTTCGTCATTACGTTCAACAAAAGTAAGGTCAAACCCGACGTTAAAATAGTGGATGGCGATCTAGCCGACGAGATCATCAGCACTTTCTACGATCAGGAATGCCAAAAATTGCTTGCCCGTGGTCAAGTCATTGTTGCCGGCAGGCTCGGTTCTCTCCACAATCTAGTCACTCCAGCCAGCACCGCATTGATTCGGCTGGTCAACGGCACTTCTGAAAGAGAAAATGCTGGCGCTCAACTAAGTAGCAATCCGAACTCGGAGCGCTCAATCATGGGCAGTGGGACCCTGGAGCGAACACCAGAACAAGATGCCAACTCGGCGTCGACGATGGCTAGCTCGGGGTCGACGTCGGCAGACGCATTCTCTTCCCAGACCAGTCTTTTACCTCAATTGCAAGGCACCACTAACGGTGCGATCGGCCCGCAAGGAGCCGATGCTACTTACGTCACAGGTGTCAATACTGCTGGTACCGTCCGTGTAAACAACTTGGCCAACCTCGAAGCGATGTTCAACATCTTTACCAATGTCACCGAGTTGGCTGGATTAATCCTGGGAAGTTGCTTGATCGGCTGTACATTCCTGCAGCATTTCTGGTTGTTCCGTAACGGATTCGGCCGCAAAACTGCCATCATTTACGGTGTCATCCTGATTCTCGGTGGTCTGGCTTTTCCAGGCATTGTTAATTGGTTCGTCGCCTCTGCGCGGGACGCTAATCTGTTCAGTTAAAACACGGTGAGAAAGGTTCAGAAAGGTTCGCAAGCGAGCGGACCTTTTTGGATTTTCCAGGAGAGAACAGATTTACTCTACCGCGTTCGGAGCATAGCAGGCGCCATCGCCACCTTGTTGAATGATCAGATCGGCGCCAAGATCGGCAATCGCCAGCAATGATTCGAGTTCACATAGTTCTTCGGAGAAAGATGCGACACCAATACTTGCTGGCAGCTTGATTGGATATTGACAGGGAATTACCAGGTTACGAAATTGCTCGCAAAGTTGCTCTCCAAACGTGACTGCTCTGGCAAAATCCATTTCGGGACAGAGGAAAATGAAGCGCTCTTCTGTATAGCGGGCCACCATGTCGATGGGACCGCGATTCTTGATTAGCGTTTGCACCACTTCTCTCAAGGAGAGGCTGTAAGGCAACAAGCCGTATTTGTTTTCGACCGATTTTAGATCATTGAGCGCCACGACCAATATCGACAACGGTCGGTTGTAATGAAACGCTCGATTAACTTCACGTTGCATTACACGCACGATATATCGGAGGTTATAAGTGCGAGTCTGTGGGTCGTAAAATGCGCGCTCGTCAACTTCTTCGTCGGTCGGTGCCCAGAGCTTCACTGTTGGCTTTTCCGGCTCTTCCAGAAAAGCCTGTGCTTCGGCTGCGCTGGCGAAGGTTTGACCTATTCCCGGATAGGGCTGCGAACCACTGTTTTTAAACGCAGGCATCGACTGTGTTGCCCGCGGGCTCGGTGGAGGCGCCTGCATTGCTGGCAATCCTAGTTGAGTTTGGCGAACGCCGCTGACACCGCGATTGAAAGCGCTATCCCGGATCACGGACCGTCTTTCATCAACCCATTTATCATTATTGGACATATGCGACCTGGAGACTGAATGGGGCGTTGGTTCGGTGCCGACCGCTCGTCGAGTGGCTCGAGTCACGCCGTATTCCAATATACCCACATTAACGAGCCCTTCGGCGACAGAACCTTCTCTGCGATTCGAAATTTAAGAGCAAGGGGCTGCTTTCGGGGAAGCAATTGCCGGCTATGACCTCTCTGTATCAAAGCAGTCGTTAGTGAAAGATCTGTGAGCAAGACTCGAACCGAAGCTATTTTTTGTCTATGCCGTCGGCGTTTTGGGGCGCTTCGTCTCCGCTCAGAGAGTGGCAAGTTAGTTCAAGTTCGCCACCTAGCTCTTCCACTATGACTTTACCGCCGTGCTCCAGTTTTCCGAACAATAATTCGTCGGCCAATGGTTCTTTGATCTTTTGCTGGATCAAGCGGGCCATCGGGCGAGCGCCGTATAGTTTGTCAAAGCCTTTAACACATAGCCATTCTCTGGCTGAGTCTTTCAGTTCGATTTCGACGTTTTTTTCAATGAGTTGAGCTCTGGCTTCGTTTACGAATTTGTCTACGACCCGCATTATTTCTTTGTGAGTCAAAGGATTGAAAACAATCCAGGCATCGAGACGATTACGAAATTCCGGGCTGAACGTTCGCTCGATTGCATCTTTGCCTTTGCTGATGCCGATACTTAGCGAAGGCTTGGTCGAGGCTGCTTCGACAGGTTGGTCGGCGATAAATGAAGTCGGCGCCGCCTTTGGTTTGAAGCCGATATCTTCAGCTGTCATCTCTCTGGCACCGGCATTGGTCGTCATAATCAAAATGACGTTGCGAAAGTCAGCTTTTTTGCCGTTGTTGTCGGTCAGTGTGGCATGATCCATGACCTGCAACAAAATGCTGAAAAGGTCGGGATGCGCTTTTTCGATTTCATCCAGAACCAGCACCGAATGTGGTGACTTGTTAATGGCGTCTGTCAATAGTCCGCCCTGGTCGAAGCCGACGTAGCCTGGCGGGGCGCCAATCAGGCGAGACACCGTATGCTTTTCCATGTACTCGCTCATATCGAATCGGAGCAGATTGATACCCAGGACGCGAGCCAGCTGTTTCGCCAGTTCGGTTTTGCCGACTCCGGTTGGACCAGAGAACAGAAAGGAACCGATTGGTTTAGTCGGGCTGCTCAGCCCGGCGCGCGACAATTTGATCGCTCTCACCATTTGTTCGACCGCGTGGTCTTGACCATATAGAGTGGATTTGAGCTCTTTCTCGATGTTTTGTAAGCGTTCTTTGTCAGAGCCAGATACGGTTTTTGCTGGAATTCTCGCCATACTGGCGATCACCAATTCGACATCGTGAGTTGTTATCTGGCGCGACTCGCGTTCCTCCGCCGGCATTAATTTGACCGCCGCCCCCACTTCGTCGATGACGTCGATTGCTTTGTCGGGCAGATATCTGTCGTTGATGTGTTTGGCTGCCAATTCGGCCGCGACAACGATGGCGTCGTCGTTATAAGTGACGCCATGGTGCTCTTCGTAATACTGTTTCAATCCCTGCAAAATTTTGATCGTGTCTTCCACCGAAGGCTCGCTCACTTCGATTTTTTGAAAACGCCTGGCCAGAGCCTTGTCTTTTTCGAAGGCGACTTTGTATTCAGGGTAAGTCGTGGAACCGATACACCGTAGTCGACCGCTTGCCAGAGCTGGTTTGAGAATATTCGAAGCGTCCATCATGCCACCGGCACCGGCCCCTGCCCCGACGATTGTGTGTATTTCATCGATAAATAGAATGACACCGGGCTTGTCTTCAAGCGCTTTGATCACGGCTTTCAATCGCTGCTCAAACTCCCCACGAAATTTGGTGCCGGCAAGCAAGGCGCCCATATCAAGTGAATAGACTTCGGCATTTTTGATGGCATCGGGCACTTCACCCCGCTGAATTTTCAGGGCTAGTCCTTCGGCTATAGCTGTTTTGCCGACCCCGGGATCGCCGACATAGATCGGGTTATTTTTGCGTCGACGACACAAGATTTGGATGGTGCGATGCACTTCGCTGGTTCGTCCAATCAGAGGATCAATGCGGTTCTGAGTCGCTTGTTCGATCAAATTTACCGTATAAAGGGCTAGCGGGTCAGACTTTCGTCCGTTCCCCTGACCCTCACCTTCCCAGCCTCTGTACGTTGATTCTTCATCATCGTCATGGTCGTTGCCGGGCCCAATTTTCGAGATGCCATGCGAGATGTAGTTGAGAATATCGAGGCGTGAAATTCCCTGTTTCTCTAGGAGATAGACGGCGAAAGATCGCTTCTCGTCATACATTGCGGCCAGGATATTGCCACCATCTACAGTGCTCTGGGCCGATGATGCCGCCTGGTAGACCGCTCGCTCAAGCACTCGTTGAAAGGCGGCTGTCGGCTCCGGCATTTTGTTAGGATCGCTCGTGGCCTGCTCTAAATTGGCTGCTGGCGACCCAGGTCTGCGCACGAAACGCCTTGGGTCTGTTCCGGTCGTCAGCGGCTCGGGCGACCCGCCTGGTTTGCCCTTCGCCTGCGGTTGCTCCGGCAGGCTCTCGATACTTTGGGTGAGGAAGGTGTCGACCTCTTTGATCAGTTCCTCTACATTACCGCCGCAGTTGCGGATGACGTCACTGCCTGTTTTTTCATGCAGCAGTGAAAACAAAATGTGTTCGAGAGTGATGTACTCGTTTCTTCTTTTTACAGCTTCATGCAATGAGGCGTTCAGCGTATTTTGCAGTTCTCTTGTCGGGTTCATTCTTTTTACTTGTTGGTCGCTTTAGGAAATGGCTAATGCCACTATTCATCTTCTTCCATACTACACATAAGAGGAAACTCTCGCGCTCGAGCTAATTCGGTCACTTTGTCTATTTTTGCTTCGGCGATTTCGTAGGTGTAAACGCCCGCGACTCCGACGCCTTGCTGATGCACCTTCATCATGATGGCGTGAGCAGTCTGTTCGTTCTTATGGAAGACCGAGATCAGGACAGACACCACGAATTCCATCGAAGTGAAATTGTCGTTATGCAGTAAGACTTTGTAGAGCGGCGGTTTTTTTAGCTTGGGCTTGCCTTCGAGCACCTGTTGCTCTTGTTCCGGCGATTGTAATGGCATCCCGTCAGACATCGAAATCCTCGTCGCCCCTCTAAAGCCCTGTACAGACCCTATCTCTGGGCATCCTAGCATATTGCAGGCGCCCTGACCGCTTTCGTTAAACAGGCTCCGTCCGGGCATGTCGACGATTTTTCGCACTCCCCGTCTGCGTCGGCAATGTTAGGTATACTTTGATACAAATTGTAATCGCGCTGTGGGGGGCTTTCGACTGTTCTAATTTCTTAAATTCAGGATACGGATCTAGGTGTTGTGCAGTCTTGTGTCCGTATAATCTTGGAGGTTCCGATTGTTTGAGGCTTGGTCTCAATAGAGGGCAGCATGGTTTCCACAATTCCGAAGCAGGAGTCCACGACGAACACTTTGCGGCCCATTGCTAAATGCAAAATAGCCGGGCTGGGCACGTGCGTTCCGCCCGGCCTGTTGACTAATGCTGACCTGGAAAAGATGGTCGAAACTTCGAACCAGTGGATCATGGAGCGGACCGGCATCCGCCAGCGGCATATTGTCGATAAGGGCGTGGTCGCCTCTGATTTGGGCACCGAAGCCGTGCAGAAAATAATCGCCGCCACCGGTCTGGATCCAGCCGATATAGACATGATCGTTTTTTGCACTATCACTCCCGATATGGTTTTGCCTGCCGCAGCTTGTCTTGTTCAGAACAAGATCGGGGCTTCCAAGGCCTGGGGCTTCGACCTGTCTGCGGCTTGTTCAGGATTTCTTTACGGAATGCAGGTCGGCGCTCAATTCATAGTCAGCGGCGTACATAAAAACGTGATAGTCATAGGAGTGGACGTAATGTCGTCCATTATCGACTACAAAGATCGCTCCACTTGTGTGATTTTCGGAGATGGTGGTGGCGCTGCTTTGTTACAGCCGGCAGGAGAGGATGAACAAGAGAATTGTTTGATTGACTTTCTGCATGAGGTTGATGGGTCGGGCGGCGACGCCCTTAGTTTGCCTGCTGGTGGAAGCCGCATGCCGGCTTCGCAAGAGACTGTGGAGAAACGCCTGCACTACGTCAAGCAAGACGGTCAAGCTGTTTTCCGGATGGCGACTAGAAAAATGGCGGAGATTTGCGTGCGATTGTTAGAGCGCAATGGACTGACTGGCAAGGATGTTAATCTCTTCGTGCCCCACCAGGCCAACAAACGCATTATCGATTCCGCTGCGGAAAGGCTGGGAATGCCGCACGACCGCATCATTATCAATATCGACGAATTCGGCAACACCACCAACGGTACATTGCCCCTGGCTCTGCAAAGTGCCATGGATAGAGGCATGCTCAAGAAGGGTGACCTTTGTCTTATGGCCACGGTTGGAGCTGGATTTAGTGCCGGAGCGGCGCTTTTGCGCTGGGCTTACTAACTCTGAGTGATGGTGTCGCGAATTTCTTTGGCGCGAGCTTCGAGTTCGGCGCTTTCTCTGTTTTTGCCTAACTTGGTTTGGCAAAAGGCTGCGTCGGACAAAACGTTGGACAGAAGAGTCTGTTGCTCCAGGAAAGCCCAGTGATTGGGAAAATCTTCGAGCAATTGCAAAGCCTGCATCAGATGTCCGGAGGCCTCGCTATAGTCGGATTTTTCCATGCACATCGAACCCAGCGCATGCAAGGTCTGCACCGCCTCAGGACCCAAGCCTTCGTTCATCGTCTGCAAAACGGTCAGACTCTTTCTGTATAACGCCTCGGCCGTGGCCATATCTTTTTGCGATTTTTTCAGGTCGCCGTATGCGGTCAATAGATTAGCCACATCGGTGCTCCCTGTTCGCGACCGCTCTAGCGAAGCCGTGCGGTTGATGATCCGTTCGCCCTTCTCGAAGACTTTCTCGGCTTCTGCTTCTTCGTTCGTTCGGCGCAGTGCTTGTCCCAATACATACAAACATTTCACTATGCCGTCATCATCGGGAGCGGTTCCTTCATAGATGCGCAGAGCTTCCGAGGCCTGTTGTTTTGCTTCGGCATATTGTTTCTCCCCGTAAGCTGCCTCGGCATTCGCTACCAATCCAGAGGCTCCTAATGAATGGAAGATGGATTGCAGCCACTTGATCATAAAAATCCCTCGCCGAAATCACGTACCCAGAATTTTCTACCCAGCAATGATGACCATGGCTCGTCTGATAATGAATATTCTGCTGACTGAATCGCTTGGGAGTGCTCCCATCTTCTCCGTGGCTTTCTTCTCCGGGTACCTAGTCATGCACCATCGACAATGGCAGCTGTTATGCTAGTCGTTGTTTCGATGAGGCGAGTCTATGACAAGCGGAAGACCAGCACTGATTCTCATTGACGTGCAGCAAGGCTTTGATGACCCATACTGGGGCGAGCGCAATAATCCGCAAGCCGAGGAGAAAATCGTCGAACTATTGACCGCCTGGCGCGCCGCTAAATACCCGATCATTCACTTCCAGCACCTCTCCTTAGAGCTTGATTCACCGCTGCGGTCCGACCGTCCAGGCCATCTATTCAAGCCTGAGGTACAGCCCGCAGTGGGCGAAATGCAAATGACAAAGCACGTAAACAGTTGCTTTATCGGCACGCGATTAGAAGAGACTCTGAGAGAAATGCAGATTGACACTCTCGTTTTGTGCGGACTGACCACCGATCATTGTGTTTCGACAACGACGCGAATGGCTGGCAATCTTGGTTTTACTGCTTTCGTCGTGGCGGATGCGACCGCTACCTTTCCAAAATCGTTGCCCGATGGTACTGTGTTCGAACCTGATCTTGTTCATCGCGTGGCACTGGCCTCACTGCACAATGAGTTTGCTGAAGTGGTGACGACGGCGCAAATATTGGGCAAATTCGACTTGCTGGGTATAACACTCACGAAGTAGCCTTAACCTTTTAGGAAAACGAGAATGTCGCGTCTGAGAATTGTTCTTGCAGGCATTATGCTTTCGCTTCTCTGGGGCAAAGTTTTATGTCTTACCGCTCGAGCTTCTCAAGAAACTGAATACGCTCAAGCGATGCAGTTGTACACCGCGCATCGCTATAAAGAAGCCGGTGAAATGTTCTGGAAATCGATTACTGATGGAAATCTCGAGGCGAGACCATGGCTGCTTTCCGGAAATTGTTTCTACGCCCAGGGAAGATATGCAGAGGCCGCTGAACGCTTCAAAATGACCAGCTCGACGTTCAAGAATACTCCCGAGGCCAAAGCTGCCGACGAATATAGAAAGAAAGCAGAGACTATGCTCAAAGCGGCTGCAGCAGCGCCAACAGCAGGAACAGTTTCAGCAGTGGCCGCGCCGGCAACAGCGGGAGCGGCTGCCGCTACTACTTTGGTGACTGCGAGCGCTAATGCCACCGCGCCTGGTGCTAAAGTCTACACTGCAAGTGGTGTGGCAAAAACTCCGCCAGCTAAATTTAAAAATCGCTTCGAAGTCGTCAAGTCAGAAATGGGTCATCCGCCCGTTTCTCCTCTTACCAAGGCAATGCTCGACAAGGCGATCACCAAAATTCCTCCTAATTTGATCAGTGTCCTGGATAACAGTGATGCCACCATTCATTTGACTTGCAGTTTGGTTGATAGGTGGCCGGACTGTTTAACCACTAAACATTCTTACGACAATCAGACAATGTCTAACGATCGTGGTCACACTTACGGGCACGATATCTGGGTTTGTGAGCGGCCGGTGAATGCGACGACGAATATCGCTGAGGACCCTTTCCCTGCCGCGGATATCGAGGCCACATTTTTCAACGAGGTCGGACATGCGGTCGACGACTTGATGGGCAATTTTTCTAAGAATCCAGAATTTAGAGATGCCTACGCTGTCGATATGAGAGCACCACTCTACCTCGAAACGAATGTGGTTTTGTTTGTTCAGGCCGGAGACAGTGGACCATCAGAAACCTGCGCCGAGATTGTCTCGGACTTGCTCGGTGCTCGTGGCAGCCAAACTGTTAACATGAAGCTAATTTTTCCGCGTTCTTATGCCTGGGTGCAAAAACGCCTGCACCTGTGAGGAATGCCACGGATATCAGGATACGAGGCTGAGCATTTCCATAGTCAAAGCCGGTTTGGATTGCCCTTCGATATCAATAGTGATTTCGCTGGTGAGCAGTTGTCCGAGCACTCTTTTGTTTTCGACTGAAATGATCTTGTACCGCAGTCTGACTTTCGAGCCGACAGGGACCGCACTGCTGAAGCGAATCTTGTTAGTACCATAATTGATCAGTCTGACCGCGTCCTCGATCAAGAGAATTTGATTGAGGAGATTCGGCACCAGTGAGAGCGTCAAATAGCCGTGAGCGATGGTAGTGCCACCGGGCATTTCCTTGGCGCAGCGCTCGGGGTTCGTGTGAATCCATTGATGGTCTTCAGTGACATCGGCGAATTGGTTGATGCGATTTTGATCGATGAGTGTCCATTCCGATGGCCCAAGTTCTTTGCCAATCAGATCTTTTAGCGCTCCAACCTTGACTACTTCCATAGCGCAGCGATTACCTCAAACGGGATGTTGAAATTTACGCTTCAATTTTCCCATCTTGAAAATCGATCTACCAGCCGCCGCCCTCGGCGTTTGCCGTAGCCCGGTCGGCCGCCCCTTGGGCCCGATCGGCGGCGTCGCGAGCTTGTTGTGCCGCATCGTTGGCTTCGCTGCTCCCACCTGCCGCGGCCGCGGTCGCTCTGTCAGCGGCTTCCCGGGCAGCGCTGGCGGCATACCGAGCAGATTCCGCGGCTGACCGCCTGGCATCTTTGTCCGACCCACTGCTCGCTCGCGACGCGTCGCCTTCGGCTTGCTGTGCTCGGTCGCGAGCCGTTTGCAGATTTTCCCGGGCATTGCCAAGTTTCGACGGATCGCTTGTGCCGGAGCCGCCATCGTCGAAAAGAATTTGCAGTAAATTTTTGGGTTTTGGCGGAGGTTTCGGAGCCGCCTTCGCCTGGTTACCGAATAGCGCGCGAAATGCTGCCAATGGCCCGCCCTGGGGCGCCATACCGTTGCCTTGCGGCATCATGCCGTTGCCTTGCGGCATCATACCGTTGCCTTGCGGCATGCCGTTGTTTAGTGATGTACCGCTTTGTAAACGAGTGCCTGCGTTTGAGCCGGCATTGTTATTTTGTGGTTGTGAAAAAGTGTTGTCGACTTGATCCAACATGCTTTCCATTTGCTGTTCGTTTTGAGCGTGAACGACGAGCGCACTTGCCGACAGGGCAAGCAATACTGTCGAGGCGAGCTGACAGCATTTGTGACTTGGCATGAATGAGAACGGCATACTTAAATCTAAGCAGATTATGCCGGCGCGTCAATGCTCAATGAAAGAGCGGGTCAGTTCGAATTCAACTGGCGCATTAGCCATTTTGTATTCTTCGTTGCAAATGGAGGCGTTGATGCACTCGATCGTTTTACCATCGCTCCGCTCGATTTTGCTGCGACCATAAGCGCTGTGAATGTGTCCGAAGATATGGAATCGTGGTGGCTTGACCAGCTTATTCTGCAGGACTTCGAGCAGATCTTCGCAACCGACATTTTGCCCACTGTAGACTTTGTCTCCATAACCGTAGGGTGGACCATGTGTGATCAGAATGTCCAGACCTTCCGGAATCAACTGCCAGTGTTTGCTGATATCGGCTCCGCGTCTGCGATTGAATGCCCAATCATAAAACCAGGGAGTGATAGGCGATCCCCAAATTTTGAGACCGTATATTTCTGTAAATGAGTCATTGAGGTAAATTGAATTGGTTTCTTGGGCGATGGTGCCGGCTAATTCCGGCATATATTCCAGGCCCATTTCGTGGTTGCCCGCGATCCAGATTTTTCGTTTTTGCGGCTGCCTGCTTAACCAATTTTTGAACCATTCTAATTCGTATCTTTCGCCTTTGAATGTCATGTCTCCACCGACCAGAAGCAAATCTGCATCGGGCGTAATCACATCGCGCATGTGAAAATCACTGACCGCAACGCATCGCAGAACTCTCTTTGCACTCTTTCTTTGTTCAGGCAACTGACACTTCGACCTCGTTTCAGTAATCTTAGCAACTTCTTCGCAGTGTCGCCTAAAGCGAACACGGCTGCAGAATTATCTGCAACCGTGCTCATTTGTTTATCGACTGACTGAGAAACAATTGTCTCTCAGCTCATTACCATGTGTGCCAGGTGCGGACATCATCGGGAGCAACCCAGCCGTGGTGGGCAGCTGCCATTCTATCGAATTCGGCGCGCAATTCGGCATCTTTATAGCGTCTTTCGGTAGGGTGAGCTTTGTACCACTCGTAGTGGGCGGCTCTAAATTCTCTCCAATCCCAATGTCCATCATGGTTGTGATCGTGGTGAACGAACCATGCATCGTCAGCAAATGCTGCTGTGTTGATTCCGGCTAGACCTACAAAGAGGGCAGCCACTAGTGCCAGTTGTTGTTTTTTCATTAGAAGCTCTTTCCTGTATAACGCAGTGTTCAACAAATCGAGCCATACTCAGCAACAAAATCTATGGCCGACAGCTTCAGTTTAAACTGGATTCAGCATGCGAACATTAATAGCTAACTGTTCTCTTGACTGCGTCTTGCACGCAAATGTCGTCAAGTATACTGCGGTGCAAAAGTGCAAAAAGGGACTGGTCGGATTGCAAGCCGGCCGGCAGCCGGTTATGGTAGAGTCTCAGCTGAGATCGCTGCGGTCAGCTCGTCTCCAGTGATGGAACCATCTTTGACGCGAACAATTCTTTTGGCTCTTTTGGCTGTTTCTGGATCGTGAGTGACGACGATTACAGTCATACCTTCAAGCACGAATCGGTCGATTAGATTCATCAGCTCTGCAGCTGTGTGACTGTCAAGTGCACCAGTCGGCTCATCGGCGAGCAGTAACTTAGGATGGTTGGCCAATGCTCTGGCGATCGAAACGCGTTGCTGCTGGCCTCCCGATAGTTCACTGGGACGGTGATTCAACCGCGAGCTCAAACCCACCATGGTCAGTACCTCTTCAGCCCGTTGTCGTCTTTGCTCGTTGGGGATGCCCGCGTATATAAGAGGCAGCATCACGTTATGCAAAGCTGTCATTTGTGGCAAGAGATTGAATTGTTGAAAGATGAAACCGACAGTGCGATTGCGAATTCCCGCAAGTTCGTCCGAGTCGTATTGATGGACGGGTCGCCCGTCTAAGTTGTACTCGCCTGTAGTCGGCCGATCGAGACAGCCGACGATATTCATGAGGGTGGATTTGCCTGAGCCCGAAGTGCCCATGATCGCCACGTATTCGCCCTGATTGATCGTCAGATTGATACCGGCGAGAGCATGCACAGGCTCGCCACCAAGCGTGTATGTCTTGACTACATTCTTCAGTTCGATCAGTTTTTTCATTGATCAATCCGCCCGGAGAGCGACAATTGGATCCAATCTCGCTGCTCTTCTTGCTGGATAGATGCCGAAGAACAAACCGATCACGATCGACACCAGAAAAGAGAGGATAACGGAAATTGGTGTCACGACTGTCGTCCATTTTGCCAATCTGGTGATCATGTCAGCGCCGAATAAGCCGAGAAAAATACCGAGGACGCCACCACTGAGCGAAAGCACGATAGCTTCAATGACGAACTGCATCATGATGTCTAGATATCTTGCACCGATTGCCTTGCGGATGCCGATTTCGCGAGTGCGCTCTGTGACAGAAACAAGCATGATATTCATGATGCCGATGCCGCCCACTAGAAGCGAAATTCCGGCGGTTGCTCCGAGAAGTATGGTAAAGACGCGATTGACAGATTGTGCTGTATCCATCAGATCTGCCTGGGTGCGGATCATGAAATCATCCGGTATCGGAGGCACGATTTTATGTCGCAATCGCAACAGGTTGGTAATCTGAAATTCTGCCGGTGTCACGTCATCTCCGTCTTTTAGTTGCACAAGTATGTTCTTTACTGACCGCCCGGTCGAAGCGTTCGTGCCGAACAAACAGTTGTAGCCCGTGCTCAGTGGTACATAGACGGCATCGTCAGTATCCTGGAAGCCGCTGAATCCCTTGTGCTCCATGACGCCGATAACATTGAACAGTTCGCCACGGATCAGCACCGTTTTGCCGACCGGATCTTCTTCCTCGCCGAACAGATTTTCCACAACCGTATCGCCTAGAACACAGACGCGAGAGTATGAGTCGTAATCAGCCTGGTTGAAGAAGCGTCCTTCCACCGCCTTGATATTGCGCACTGTCGTGAACGATGGATCAGATGCTGTGATTCTTGTTGCTGTGTTCAATCCGGCATGCTGTACCTGGAAGTTCGAGTTGTAAACGGCTACGGCATCTTCTACGACCGGACAAAAATCGCGGATGGCGGCCGCATCGTCATAAGTCAATGTGGCAGCGCTGCCCTGTCCAGCGGAGATGCTGGAAGTGCTGGCTGCACCGGGGGCGATGTAGACAAGGTTTGATCCCAGAGCTTGAATTTGTTTCTGGGTTTCGAGTTCGGCTCCTTTACCGATTGCCAAAAGCACGATAACCGCTCCAATACCAATGACGATACCAGTGATTGTGAGCAAGCTGCGCATGCGGTTGTCGCGGATGCCTTGCCAGGCTATTGCAATCAATTCACGT
>CAJCHQ010000074.1 GCA_903970295.1 Bryobacterales bacterium | reverse complement strand
CGAGATGATCGCATCAAGTTTCAATTACAACGCGCACCTTGCCCGATTTGTTCAAAACCTGACAGGAATTATTACCGTTCTGGCCGCTGAGGCTTAAACCTACAACCGCCGAACCCACGCGTAGACCCTGTATAGTAAATTTCTCCATCCAATCAGGCAAGAAGGGTTCGACAACTCTTAAGACATTGTTGCAAGCGTCGGCTTCGAAATTGACGCAAGTTTTTAGCAATTGGAAGACACTTCCCGCAGCCCAAGCCTGTGGAGAGCATGAAACAGGATAATCAATAGGCTTGTATGAGCCGTTACGTTCGAAGCCGCAAAAAAGTTCAGGTAAACGAAAATCTGGTTGAAACTGAGCTGCTTCTAACAAAGCGAGCATGATTTTGTGAGCATCGTGAACGCGGCCGATTTTGCGCATGCCTTCGGCAATGATTGAATTGTCGTGCGGCCAGATCGATCCGTTGTGATAACTCATTGGATTGAATGCGACCGACGCTTTCGAAAGTGTGCGAATTCCCCAACCAGATTGAAGTTCGCTGCCCATCAAGCGATCGGCGACCAGATTCGCGTAGGAATCGTCAAGAATACCTGTGAATAAACAGTGCCCCGGGTTGGAACTGATCACGTTGGCCTGCCGCCCGTCGGCATCTAATGCCAGGGCCAAATAGTTTTCTGCCGGCATCCAAAAATCGCGCTGGAAGCGTTCTTTTAATTCGGCTGCTTTTTCTTTTAATTCTACCGATTGTGTCTTGTAGCCGAGCAGATCTGCCACTCTGGCAATCGCTACCCAGGCTGCATAGGTGTACGCTTGCACTTCGCAAAGGGCAATTGGCGGCTTGGCCAATTGACCATCGCTATACATGACAGAATCTCCGGAATCTTTCCAGCCCTGATTCTCCAATCCCTTATCGCTCTCCCGCCTGTACGCGAGATAACCGGCGTCGGTTTGCGAGCTGTCGATCCAGGTGAGCGCTTGTTTTACCGATGGCCATAAGCGTTGAGCAAAATCAAGATCGCCAGTCCAATCGATGTACTGACCCAAGACATAGAGCCATAATTGGGTCGCATCAATCGTGCCGTAGTAGGGGCTGTGAGGCACTTGGTGGGTGCGTGCCAGTTCACCGAGCCGCAACTCGTGCAAAATTCTTCCGGGGTGCTCCGCTCGGTATTCGTCATCGGCTTGCCCCTGGTAGGCAGCCAATACTTCTATGCATTCGCGGGTTAGATCGGGCATGAAGGGCATTACTTGCCAGGCAGTAATGGCGCTGTCTCGCCCAAACAGGGCACAGTACCAGGGCACACCTGCCGACAGTCCGGATCCTTTCGGTGTAGGTTGGCGCAAGATATAAAGGTCTCGATAAGCACGTTCCACCGCCATGTCGAATAGTTCATGGGTGGTTTTGATCGAAGCCGTGCGATTGCACCACTCGCGGTATCGTTCGTCGGCGTTGCGTCGTGCTTCGGCGTAACCGGTCTTGCGCACATCCGGCGTTGGCGCGAGGCCATCCATGCGAGTCGACATGCAGATCTGAATTTCGCGCGTTTGATGCACCGGTAAGGTGAAGTGAAATTTTGCTTCTCCCTCTGTGTTGATGGTGTCAGGCAGAAGTCCGAAAAATTCGATCACAGTCTCGACTAATATGTCGTCCAGACCTCGATAGCCGAGAAATAGTGTGCGACCGCCATTTCCAGGCACAGGCAGCATTCTCTTACCACGCTCTTGTACGTTCAATCCACGCACTTCAAACATGTCGGCGAAGTCCGAGCCGAAACTCATAATCAATTCCAAGTCCAGATCGGCATTGTGAAAATTTTGCAGGATGATCCGTTCCCAAAGATAATCACCAAGCACGAGTTCGCGCTGAAGAGTGATCTTCTGTTGAGGCAGTTTCTCGGTCTGGGGATTAGTGTAAAGAAAGATGCCGGTGTAGCCCTCGTTGACAGAGCTCGATAACAAAGACAGCGGCGACCCATTCAAAGTCATTTGCCATTGCGAAATATGCCTGGTGTCGTAGCGGTAGTAACCGTAACCGAGAGTGTTGCAATTGGGGATATCGGCTGACTGATCCATGACCAGGAAGTGACTGCCCGACTTGAGGACCAGGCGCGGATGAGCGGCGTCGGTGAGGACGAACGGCATGCCCTGGCAAAGTGGCCGTGTGTCGATTGTGTAATCGGGACGTCCGACGACGTCGTCAGCCGTTTCGTTGATGATGGGAGTTTGGGTCATTTCTGTCTGTGGGCTCTCGGGACAATCTCATTCTAGCGAGCCGAACGGCAATTCAACTCCCTTTAGTCGATAAGCAGTGAGAAATGGTTCCGCTCGTGCCAATTGGTGGCCTGTGCGTGGAACAATGGCGCGAGACTTGTATCTGCGATATAATGTAGTAAATAAGAGCGAAAAAATTGAAACGAAAAATTGCAGAGAACAGAGACAGAGAACAGAGAGAAACTGCAAAGGGCGGTTGCCCACCCTCTGCAGTCTTCAGGTAAGAGCGCGCCATCCAAGTCAGGCTGCGGTCATCAGGCGCTCTTGCGATAGTGCGACTGGTTCGACGCACGTGGAAAGCTCGATTTGATGTTCGCCGGTCTGCTCGTCGAATCCGACCAGACGAATGACCGGCACTTCCATCTTGCCTTCGCGGGTGAGATACAAAGTCGCCTTTCCGTCGATGTGATCATCACAGGTAATGCTCATGCTATCCGTATGGATTATCGTTTCACCCAAACGCAAAGTCCAGCCAAGGGCCGGTCCGAAGCGCGTGAATTGCATGAGGTCGGGAATGACAGTCACATCCGCAAAAGAGACGATGCGCTCGCCGCCTTCCAGCAATGCCAATCGAACGATCTGATTGACGAGCACTGGCAAGATCGTGCCGGAACCGATGAAGTTATTTCGTGAGCCGGCTGGTCGTTCGTCGATGGCGTCAAAATTAGCAGTGATTTTGTCGAGGGTCATGGTATCAAACCTCGTTGGTTAGTGGAGGAGTTTATTCCGGTATGCTGCCTAGGTTCGACGCGCTCTGGACTAGAGTAAAGAAGTGGCCGAAACCGTATTTCTTTGCCACAGCCTGGAACTTCAGCAGTCGGTCAGGCTCACAGGGAGTGTCTATCATGAAATTGCCAATGGCAGGCGGCTGACCGTAGATCATCATGCCGCCATCGGCGGAGGCAGAATCACCGTCCCGACCGGCAATGACGAAATTGTCGTCGTTGATGTATTTCCAACCAAAGCGTTCACGATTCTCATGCAACCACCAGTGGAAGCTGAGTATCTTTCCCGGCTGTGGTCTGGGGAGCCAGACATCATCTCCGATGTCGTAGATGTGGTTGCTTCCCGTTGCCCGTCCGTCATCTCCGTAGAGAAGGTTCGAGCCGACTACATTTTCCGGTTTGATTTTCAAGACGGGAGCGATAGCCGTGAGCAATTCCTGGTCACCATTCGAGACGATAACGACCTCCACGCCTGCATCCGTCAGCGCTTGATTTTCTTCGGGAACACCAAGGAAAACTCGGTCCGCGAACGCTTGGGCAAATCGGCCAACCTGATCCCGCTTCTCTTCCCTGGTCAGACCCACTTGCGTTAGCCAGTAGATTCTGTACAGGTCGAGCAAGCCGATGCCGCTACCACCCGCCTCTTTCTTTTGCCAGTGTTTGAACAGATCGTGGGGCGTGATTGGCTGGCTAGCTGAGGCAAGCACATCGGGCGGCAGTTCAGGATGTTGAGCGATCCATGTGGAGATGGACGCGAGCTGTGATGGGGTGAAAGCATTGTTGTCGATGCGCCACTTGAAGAAGAAAGTGAATGCGTCACCAGATGCTTGTGTCTTGTCGAGGTCCTTCAACCACAAAACCAGTCGACCAGCGGCATTTTCAGCAGCTACCCAGGCTCGAAAGTGGGGAGAACGGAAATAGGCTGTGCGTTGTGAGGTGAGGAGACGAGAAGTCATAACATCACCGCTCTCGCGACTGCCTCCGGCGATTTCGTAGAGTTTACGTCTGGTTTTCTTCAGCAGGTTTGTTGTGCGTGTGGTAGTCATAACTCCCTCGCGAGCCCGAGCAGTGCCACCATAGGTGGTGCTGCCGAGAGCTGTGGTGCGGATGCCTGAAAAAAAACCGAACAGTCGACACCGCCCGGACTGAGAGTGGTTGTGCAAACTCAGTGACGATGCGGTGCGACTGTCGGTGATAACTAGGCGGTGGAGGGCTCAGCGCGACTTAGCAGCTGCAACCACCAGTGGCCTCTTGGGGAGTGCCGGTCTCGTTGCAGAGCGTGACGCTGGCAGTGTCCTTGACGATTGTCTTCTGGACCTTGCCATCGGCGCCGGCGGCGACAACGGTGTTGGTGATGGAAACGGCGGCAGTGGCAGACGTGTTGGGACCGGCGTTGCTTGTGGCCTGATCGGTTGCCGTGGCGAGAGCGACTGCGCCCGGCGTGGGTTTGGCTTGAGTAGTCATGTTACACCTCTCTCTGTTGGGTTGATGTCACTGTGCGTGCGAGTCCATTCCGACAACAGTCAGACCACCTCGCGGCTTAGTAAGCTGGGGTAAAACGCCGCGAAGTAATAATTTGGTTTTCGGGAAGTAGACTCAGTGAAACACGAACAGATAACAGAGATGAGTCTATGAAGTTGAGAAGATCTATCTCAACCCATAAGAACCTGAAATATATCTACTGCAATTCCTGACAACAGTCGTGACTGATTGTATGGGCGTCTTGAAAAGCGGTTGTGATTCAAGACCGGTGCTACACACAGTCTTACAACTAGCGCTGATCGCGATAATCAAACCTGTCCACTTTGCAACTTCTGGGGCAGGCCGGTCGTATCCGGGCCAGGTAGATGTCATAAATTCGCGCTGAAGTACCTGTCAAGACACTGATCGCTTATGTTAGCTGTAATGCAAGTTCTTTGAACCAGTAATTCCTCAAGCAGATTTTTATATCGCGTAACCGACAAGCCCGACCGAAAAATAACGCCAGCTAGCTTCGCCCCAAGCCGAAGTTACTATTTTGCGTGTGCACTACAGGCGGTATCGATGGCGGCAGGTTTAGCGCGCACGACTTGAAACGGGACATTTGAGCCCTCAACCCCGAAGGTCTAACCCAGACCTCCCAGAAAGTTGGACATGATGCCGGACACAAACTTTGCTGATTTCATTACTTTATTGCTCACTCTTGGTGAGCGAATACATACGCTTCTGCATTCAGCTTTGATTGCGCTGCCGTGGCTTCTGCGAATAGCTGTTGCTTACTCGCTAATCTCATTGATCGAATACTCGGCGCACCGCTATCTCCAGCACACCAGATGGCTCTCAACCCAATTTCCCCGTGTTAAATTGCTCGACAAGATTTTTCACGACCACGCCGTAATCCACCATCACAAAGCTTACGACGTTTTCAACTGGGAGCCGAACATTCTCTGGCGTGTCTTCAACCTCGTCATCAAATACAGGAGCACGCTGGCTGTAGTAGTGGTGATCGGCGGTCCGCTTTATCTGCTCGATCGTGGAATTGCGGTCCTGTTCTGCCTCGGGATCATCATTCACAATCGGGTCTGGAGCGCTGTTCATATCGAGATGCATGTGAACGAAGGCCGCTTTATTCGCAGGACACCATTTTTCAGCTATTGGGAGGAGTATCACTTCGTCCACCACTTGTATCCTGGTAAGAATTACAACGCCCTGTTTCCTCTCTGGGATTGGATTCTTGGCACCTACGCCCGGGCTGGCGAGCAAGAAGCTGCGGCACTCGAACACACTCGCCGAAAAGAAGCTGTGAGCAGGCGGGAATTTCTCTCCAGAAAATATGCCGGCAACTCTCTGAAGCTGGCTCGGAGCTTGAAAGCTCAACCAAATTCTGGCAATTGAAGTTGATCGTATCGAAGAAAGGAATACTATGCAAATTCTCATCGTGGTAATGATCTCAATGGCTATCGCTATTTCCTGGTTCTTGCATCGGCATTATCGCGGCAAGGACTTCGTTGAGACGATCCGCCATCAAGCCGATCTCGAATCATGGCGAGCAGCCCAGGAAGTTGCTTTGCAAACCAATCCTGCGGCCCTGGTTGTTGCTCAATCGGAACATGCTCGGGCGATTGACGCCGTACATGCATCGCATTCCTGCGGCAATGCATCGACCGTGCAGCATTGCCTGTTCGATCTTCACTTGAAACAAGAAGGCATCGAGCGAGCAATTGCCAGAGACGACCTCGCTTCACGAACCTATGAACGAGTACAAAACTACTATTCGGCGATTCTAGCGCAGGTATGCCGCCGTCCTACCAGGGCGATCAAAATCTATCCGACCGTCAAAACCAAAGTGGAGGAAATTATTGTGGAGATGGTGGCGGAATATCGCGGTTATAGCGCTGAAGATTGGCAGCGCTTCGAGCAACTGCCGCCGATCACAGCCGCCGAGAGAAAACGGCATTTGCAGATGGTAGGCAGCCCGGATTTTTTTCGCAACCTCAAGGATGGAGCGCTATAGCAGATTCAGGAAGGACTTGATATGAAGATCATGCGATTTTTCGGAACGGGTCGCTGCACATTTCTGCAGCGGCTCGTCGTTTTCTCTATGTGCCTGTTTATG
>CAJCHQ010000073.1 GCA_903970295.1 Bryobacterales bacterium | reverse complement strand
CAGCACATTTATAGACATTCATTTCATTTTTAGACTGGGAGATAATAATGGTAAATAGAAAATTTCTGGCAGGGTCATTGATCCTTGGCACCATATTTGGTTGCGCATTGCCGACACTGGCACAAACCAAAGCCTCTGCCGATGACACACCCGAGATGAGTAAGATCAAGGACGAAATCGAGAAAAAAGATTATGCCACAGCGCTGAAAGAGCTACAGCCTCTGGCTGACAAAGGCGTGAAAGCTGCTGAATACCACCTCGGTCTAATGTATCTAAACGGTGAGGGCGTTGCCAAAGATCCGAAAAAAGCCGCTGAATGGCTGCAGAAAGCATCCGATCAGGGTGGAAAGCACTCAACGTATGATCTAGCTCTGTTATATGCGCAAGGCAAAGGGGTCAAAAAAGACCTCACCAAAGCCTTTGCCCTATTTAAGAAAGTAGCCGACCAGGGTGAGGCCGACGCACAATACAACGTCGGGCTGATGTATCTGTATGGTGATGGCACGAAGCAAGATTCGACACAAGCCCGTAAGTATCTGAATTTGGCCGCGGCGCAGGGTCAACAGGATGCCCAATATAATTCAAGCCTGCTTTACCTCGCCGGCAAGAATGACGCGGAGAAGAGCAAAGCCTTTAAGACTCTGGAAGAACTTGCCAACAAAGGCTATGTTTCTGCAGAATACAATTACGGCTCAATGTACTTGCAGGGCGTGACTGTGCCGAAAGACGCTAAGAAAGCTGCAACCTGGATCACCAAGGCAGCCAACGACGGCTGTGTGCCAGCACAGCATGACCTCTCTGTCATGTACTATCGCGGTGAAGGCGTAGCCAAGGACGTAAAGCAATCGCTTGCCTGGTTAGAAAAAGCAGCTAAGGATGGCTCCCCTAATGATCAATTTCATCTTGGATTGATGTATGAAAACGGCACCGGATTGCCCAAAGACCATGCAAAAGCCAAACAATGGTTTGCTAAAGCCGCTGCACAAGGCAACAAAGAAGCTAAGCAAAAGCTAGCGGCGCTGCCCAAATAGGAATTTAGCAGATCTTTGAAACGCCGCTTGAGAACCAGTCTTTGTCACCGAGCAAGGACTGGCTACTGCCCGCTTATACCCATCTTTGAGATCAGCCACTTTTTAGTGTGCGGGAAGTAGCGATATAAATCGTCGGTGCACTCATCGTGACCGCCCATCATCGAGCCAAAAAGTTCAGAGCAAGTCTCACGTGGTCCCCAATCGTCAGTTTTCATAAACGTAGCAAGTTTGCCGTGCATGCTCTCGGGTATCGCTGCTTTGTCGGCTTCCCATTCCTTGCGACATGCCGGGTCTTTTGTAATCGTCATCGCGTCCCCGTCCAGCACCTGGAAGCACATATTGGCTACTTGCAAACGAATGTATAGCGGCTGACGTGCTTCTTTTAAGCCAGTATTGCCGCGTACTTTCGCGCGCTCATACACGCACATATTAGTGCCATAGATGCGACCAGGCAATTCTGCGAGTGTGGGCGCATCGTTACCCTCGGGTAGATCTTTAACTGAATCCGGCCATTTGTCGATCAGGTTGGGCGAGATAGTTATTTTGGCATCACTGGCGTCAAGTTTAGCGCGCAGCGGTTTAGGCAATGCCGCGACCGCTTGTTGTGCAGCTTGTATGGTGGCTTTGCCCACCGCTGGATGACCGAATTGTGGTGGCGTTACTTCGATACGACCCATCAGTCCTTGCGCACCAGGCGTCGCTGGCGCCGAAGCTGTGACCGCATTAGCCGCCGCTTTATGAGCAGCTCCGGCAGCTGGTGCAGTGGCTCCGGCTGGCAATTTGGCTTTAATTTTTGCCATTTCGGTCGCCGCAATTTTGGCTTCAGGTGAACTTTTGAAAGACGTTGTCACGATCTCATATGTCTTGTAAGCTCGCGGCAGCTCGTTGAGATTAGTTAGAGCCTGTGCGCTCAGCAAATATACCGACGCGGATCTATTACCCTTTTGTATCGACTTGGAGAAATGCTCGACCGCGCCCTTGTAGTCCTTTGATTTGTACGCAGTAACGCCAGCATCGTATTCAGTATCAAATGCAGCCATGGCCGGGAAATTAGATCCAGAAATAATGCCCACGCACGAACTGAATGAGATCAGCATGCTGCAAAAAAGGTTTTGTGCCCGTGACATTTTTGCCCGGGAAGCAATCAGCCAGAAACAATCTTTTGCGGTCTGCTTTTTACTTTGCATAACAGTGAATCGACCAGGCACGTTCATCCTCCACTTTCTTTCTCTTTAATTTTACCGCTTTGAACGTGATATCAATCAAAGTTGGCCGAGCAAGAACTCTTTGCATGCGCGACTTTCCGAATTTTTCAGTGCTCTGGGTATAATCATCGAAGAATGCCCGAACAGAGCCACTGCAGGGATTCGAGCTAGCCGGTGAGCCACAGATGAATCGAAAAACTTTTGCATTACTGCTCTCGATATCGGCAATGTGCTTGCATCAATCAGCGGTTAATGCGGTCAATCGAGGCCAACGTAAATTTGACGTTGAAATAAAGCTTATGCCTGTATCAACGGCATACGCGGGAAGGAACCGTTACTTTTTTGTCGACACATTTGTGACCAACATTACTGATAAAGATCAAGATGTGACTGTCTGGACTCAAACTGGCTGGTCTTGGCTTTCAAACAACCCGAACTTCAGCCCAGGCATTGAAGCATTAAAAAATTCGCCCAAAAAAATCACATTGAAGCCAGGACAAAACCTTCACCGCCAAGTCGAAATTTGGACTGGTGAGCACCTAAAGAATGCAAGCAATAACAAGTTCAAACTAGGGTTTGTCGCTTCAGCCACCCGACCGGTATCCGGCATTGCGGATCCGAAGGATTTGGATCCGAACGATGTTTATTGGAGTAGGAATTGGGTGACCTACAAGATACAGGAAGGAAAATAATGTCAAGCCGGCAAAATCAACCACTGCACTTGCCCGGTTGAAATCGCGAGAAATGTCAGAGAACACCTGACCTTAAATAGGCTGCAACACATTCAACTTTGGCACGGCACTACCATCGAGGAACGTCGAAAGTTGATCGAGCGAGAATTGCACACCGGAATAGAAGTCGCCAAAAACTCCATAGCGTGCGCTCGCTTCGTCGAAGCGCATTTCATACACTAATTTCTTGAACAAAAGCGGATCATCGGCGTAGAGATCAACTCCCCATTCGTAAGTATCAAATCCAATTGATCCGGAAATCACCTGAGTTACCAGGCCATGATACGTGCGACCAATTTTGCCGTGATCGAGCATTTGCCGCGCACGCTCTTCGAACGGCAACATGTACCAATTGACCTGCTCACCGCGTTTTTTATCCATCGGATAGAAACATACATAACGTCGCTGCGGCACCTTGGCCCAGAGGCGACTGGCATTGCGTGGATTGTGTTCTTCCTTCTTCAACAATTCATCAAAAGCATTATTCCACTCTTGCGAAAATGGCTGCAGTCCCCGCTCTGCTAGAGACGCATGCATTTTTCCCGTGGCATCGTAAAGTCCCAGTTCCAAAACCGAAACATAAGAAGTCGCTGGCGTCAAAAATTCGGAGAGTCGCGTTTTATCAATAACGGTTTGCGCATGCGCAAGTCCATCAAAATCTTTACTGTAGTGAGTAAGCATGAGATCGGCCTTATGTCCGACCATCTGCGCGAGACTCAAGTCACCGTCTTTTGAGCTCTGCAACTGCGATAGCGCCTGAGTCGCTTGATCAACTATGGCGCGCCGCTCGGGCTCGGGGATCGAGTCCCAGTCCAGACGGTCGAAGGCAAACATGCGGTGTAAAATCCACCAGCTCTCAAGTGACTCTGGGACATTGGGATGGCGCATAAATTCGGCTCCTGAACCTGTTAGATCAACAGTTTAAGCCAAAGCGCCCGCAAATACGATAGATGAGGCATTTTCTAGATGAGTTAGGAGCTTGTGAACTGTATATTGTCAAAATATGTTGGTCCGTTAGGATTTGCCTCGTCATCCTGGACCGCGAATTTGTAGGCGCCAGTTTCATTGGCAATACCCAAGTCCGCAAGTGGCACTTTGTATTCGGTCCATTGTCCAGC
>CAJCHQ010000072.1 GCA_903970295.1 Bryobacterales bacterium | reverse complement strand
TACCTCTATAAATTTCGCAATAACTCTTCAGTCACTATGGACTGCGTGAGAGTGTTCTAGCAAATTTGCTGAGCGGACAATCGACTAAGTTAGCTATCGCCCGCTCAGCTTTCATCTCTCAAGTCTCAAGCCCATAGACATTGGGGGAACTTTACACCACGCGTAACAATTCCGCATGCGTTTTCTTGGCGCAGATATGCTGTTTACGTGTGTTTTCGCGAAGTTGTGAGCTTATATAGTTCACGGAGAACGCTTGGCTCGTAAGCCAAGGGCAGATCTCTATAAAAAGCTCGAATCACTAAAACCAGAAAGTAGCCCCACATTCAAGCGCAGTTTTATCCATTAGGCACCACTCGGTGATGATGCATACTACCCGCCACATTAGTTATCTCGTAGTCGAGCCAGGAGCGCCTAATGTCTTGCCCGGCGCTGATTGACTGCACACCAGCGCAACAGTCCAGGTTGTTTGCTGTAATAACTTGGTAATGTCAAAATGCTAGCTTTTTCTCTCGGAAACTTACCGAGGAGAAGCGATGACCCGTATTGGAACTGAAAGACCAGATGCTGGCGATGTGATCAATCATTCGTCCGGCAATGCTCCCCACACCTCCCTAGCCGCAGAAGGTCTAACATTAGCTTATGGACCGCGCCCCACGGAACAAGCTGCCCCGGCAATGAAAATGGCTAATGGTTCAACTCCCGAAGAGGGAGCAGCAGTATGGTGGAAATTATACGGAATGGAGGATAAATGGAAAGCATTATCTCCAGAAGCGAAAGCTGAAGCTGTAAAAAACTACGTTGACAACCTGCAGTCTAGAGAACTGCCTAGTTACAGCTTGCCGAGAACTCGATAGAGAAATTTTCGAATCCGCTCACAGACTAACTCCAAGTCGCATTGGGCTTAATGAATCCTTCGCGAACGGATTCATACAACTTAAGGGCGAAAAGCGCATGCAACCTGCTCTCTTCATCAATGTCTAACAGTACTCTTCAGGTTAGAAGACGCTTGTTTGTAAAACTTGAAGAGGTGTTAGATCAGTTGCACTGAGAGAGATTTTCTCAGTACGGTCAATTCGCAGTTCACATGATCTGCAAACGAACTAAGTACAAACAGTAAATCAGTGCCAATAAACAGACAGACAGAGCTAATCTAGCCCACCCGATGGCTGTGACTATGTTTTATTCGGTGAACGGTTGCACAAAGCACGGACCTGACAATGCATCGCAATTCACCGGCACATGCTTTCGAACAAGCGCAGTAAATCGATGGTCGATATCAAACGTGTACTTAATAGTCCATTCAACAGTCAATCTTTTCCCAGTCTCGGCATTGGAGCGCTAATGCTTACGCCCGGAGCCTGAATAAAGTCTAATTACTTGCTCAAAATCAACGCCGCGGCCCTGGGTGCAGTTGCTGGAATGTTTGCTCTCGCAATCTTCTCTTGCATGCCGATGATGCTCGTTCATTACGAGCACAAGGATGGCTTCTGAACGGTGCAAACACTTCACCCCTGTTTGCCCAGATATGCCGGGGCGCGGCCGAACGACATGGCCGCTCGACCCATTATCATACAACTTCCTCACATACGAGAAAGAGGCGCTGGCGCTTTTGCAACATCTGCGCGAGCAATATAGCTGCGCGATCTGACTCGCAATCTATCTGTCCGGTCTGGCTGTGCAACATAACAGCGCGCAATTCTGCGCGCGGAAAGAGAACTTAAATGTCTGCTGATGACTTTGACTACGAGCTGCTGGAGCAGCTCGTCACTAAAGTGAAACGGTCCGAGATTTCTTTACCACGTGCGGCATTTGTCGACATAGACGGAACACTCGAGGGTTTGGCGTTCCACATAATAAGCAAGCCGAATTTACGTGCCGTGTCCGCTCTTAATCGTTTGGGCATCTTGCCTGTCCTCGCAAGTGGCAGGAATCATCATCACATGCTTCAAACACTTGAAAAATTGCGGCTTCGCACTCCGATTATTTCCTCGGACGGCTGTCGATATCAAAGCGCAAAAACTCGCAAGGAAAAACTTTTAGATCCACAAATCGCTCAAAGCATAAGAGGTTTGGCCTATGAAATGTTTGTGACTACCTTGAGTCACAATCGCGATGGAATATCCGCAACGCTGACAGCTTTCGATCATCCTTACATAGGGAAGCAGAAGAAAGCTCTGGCAGAAAAATTCCAACTGGTTCAGCCAGATGATGAAGTAAACAACACCTACAAGGTGAGTTGCTATGCTGAGTCAAGCATGCTCACAAAGCTCATTCCGCGAGTTAAAGCGCGCTCGGGACACTCTATAAATATATGTAGGCATGGACCGAATATAGTCGAATTTATGCCTTTCGGCGTCAGTAAGGTAGATGGTGCACTTGCCTTCGCCGAAGAAAACGGTCTTGAGCTGAACCAGCTTATAGCTTTTGGGGATGGACCCAATGATGGTAACTTGCTGAAGAAGGTCGGTCTAGGGGTCGCCATGTCCCATGGCGTGCCGGAAGCCCAATCAGCAGCCAAGATGGTGGCACCGCGAACGCCACCAGAAACGAATCTTGCATTTGCAATATTGGGGGTATTGTCGGCTTATGCAGCCTGCTGCCGCCTAACTTAAATTAGCGCAAGGGCATGAGAGAAACAGCCGAGCACTTCTGATTCTTGTAACAACTGGGAGAGGAAACACAACTGTGGTAGCCTCTCTCGATTTTCTCGGTGGTATATCTTAACCAAAGTCGCACGCTGCACAGTCAAAGAGCGTTGACATTCTTCTATTCGGTCGTAATATTGCCTAGCCGCAAAGCGCCCAGACACCTCTTCTGTGTTTGGCGAAAACCGGACTGTAACGCAAGTAGTGGGTGACGGTCTGTAGGTCCAGTCCTTTCTCTGTACAAATGTCTTCCAGTGCCCGCGCGTCCAAGGCACCACCACGGCTTTTTATTACATCACGCATAGTCAATTCGATCGGTGAGAGGCAAGCGTGTTCGTCAAAACCCTGTGTAACGGAAACCATGCCGTTCTCACTATTTGCATGCAGAACTTTCTAGCAAAATACAATTATTGTAGGCAGCGGTGGTGGCAATAATCGATGTGAAATATCCCATGGCTGTGCAGATTCTCGCCCATCCTCGATGATTCAATCGGAGTTGCGGCATCAGCGCCATTCAATCGTTCCATACTTGCTAAAC
>CAJCHQ010000071.1 GCA_903970295.1 Bryobacterales bacterium | reverse complement strand
TTCAGTCACGCCTATCGAAGAAACTTTGCGCGCCTTAGATACGCTCGTCAACTCAGGCAAGGTGCGCTATATCGGATGTTCAAATTGGGCAGCGTGGAAACTGATGAAAGCACTCGGCATTTCCGAATTCAAAAATCTAGCCCGCTTCGATACATTGCAGGCATATTATTCGATCGCCGGCCGAGAACTGGAACGAGAATTGGTGCCCCTGATGGAAGCAGAGAAAACAGGACTGCTGGTTTGGAGCCCACTGGCAGGCGGATTGTTGTCTGGAAAATTTAGCCGCGAAAATCAAAAGCCACAAGGCTCACGTCGCTCCGAATTCGATTTTCCGCTCGTAGATAAAGAGCGGACCTGGAAGATTCTTGAAGCGATGGCACCAATAGCGCAAAATCACAACTGCACCGCAGCGAGAATTTCACTTGCCTGGTTATTGGCAAAGCCGGTCGTCACGTCGGTGATCATCGGTGCGAGAAACGTTCAACAACTCAAAGATAATATTGCTTCAGTCGAAATAACGCTGAGCGAAAACGAAATGAAAGTGCTCGATGAAGTCAGTGCGCTGCCTCTGGAATATCCGGGTTGGATGATTCCATTCCAAGCGATGGATCGCCTCACACCCGATGTTAATCGCTTCGAAAGAATGAAAGAACTATTGGCTTCCTCTGCGCGCTAACGAAAAACATCAAACGGAGATTTATCATGATCAAAACACTTGGAGCCGAAACCACAACAGACGAAGTACTCGAAGGTGTCAACCTTTCGGGTAAGCGAATTTTGGTGACTGGCGTTTCGGCCGGTCTTGGCATAGAAACAGCGCGCGCCCTTGCCGCGCACGGAGCCCTGGTCGTCGGCGCCGCCCGCGATCTCGGCAAAGCGAGATCGGCAACTGAAAACGTTCGCGCCGAAGCGGCTAATGGTGGCGCACTCGAACTGATCGAGCTCGACCTGGCGTCACTGGCAAGCGTGCGCGCTTGCGCCGATGCCCTGGTCAAAGCAGGCGAGCAGTTGGACGTCGTGATTGCCAACGCAGGCGTTATGGCTTGCCCGAAGAGCACTACGAAAGATGGCTTCGAGACCCAGTTCGGTACCAACCACCTGGGGCATTTCGTGTTCGTCAATCGCATCGTATCATTGTTCAAAAACGGATCGCGACTGGTCAATTTGTCATCTTCAGGGCATCGCTTCGCAGATGTAGATCTGGATGATCCTAATTTCGAGCGTACCGAGTACACCGAATTTGGCGCCTATGGCCGCTCCAAAACAGCCAATATACTGTTCGCAGTCGAGTTCGACCGTCGTCATAAACAAGCCGGAATACGCGCAACGGCGGTACATCCAGGTGGCATTCAGACGGAACTCGGGCGACATTTGGCACCGGAAGTGATTCAGAACTTGATCGATTCGATCAATGCCAGTCAACCGGCCGGCAGTCCCGGCTTCAAGTGGAAAACTATTCCGCAAGGTGCCGCGACGTCGGTCTGGGCGGGCGTGGTTGCGTCACCCGATACTATCGGTGGTCGCTACTGCGAAGACTGCCATGTAGCCGAAATCACCGAAGAAGAAGGCGCTCGCGGCGGTGTTCGTGCCTACGCACTCGATGCTGAGCATGCTAAAGCGCTCTGGGCGAAGAGTGAGGAAATGGTTGGGGAGAAATTCTAGGTCCCCCCAAAAAAACACATGTCGTCGGTCGCTCACGAGGCGATCAATAAGCTGCTTCTGGGCATGTATATTTGCCTCGATCTCGGTCACGTCATTTTGATGGATTTTGACGGTGGTAAATTCGATCGCAGAGAGACCGTCACTCTCGAGCATTTTCAGACTATTCTGCGGTACATTTCCAGCACGGATGTTACGGTCAAAGCTCTCCTCCTTGTTTCGACCTTTACGGATCGCGCCCCCGAGAGTTTGCTCTATACTTATTGCGAAGAACGACAGCCCATCGGCTCCTGGGTAGTGGAGTGGACGCGAGCGCAAGTGACGACTTTAAAACCAGATCTTTTTGCGGTGGCAACTGCCAAAATTGTACGCGAATTAATTGACACCACCGATGGGGCGAATTACTTCATCAATCGCGCCTGGGGACTTTCGCAGCGTTACGATTTGGGTGAACCGCCTCAATCCGACCCCGTAACCAAGAGCCTTGAAAGCTAAGCCACGATCTCCAACATTTACTGTGATCCGTCAATATTGAGCGCGCGGCCTACCGTAACTGCTAAGCTCGATAAAGTAACTAACAGTCCCCAGTACGCTGCACCCCTTCCGTGGAAGGAACCTATTATACGATACCAAAATCGATTTAAGAGAGGACACAAACATGCAATGTTCAATCGCGGTCAAAGCGGCTGTGCTGGAAGTCTTCTATCGCTTCCCGACGGCAATAGCCAGGTGCAAAAGTATTCCTGGTCTAGCCGAAGACCAAACGCTTAAGGCAGTCTGTGAAATCACACTTGGAGGTAGGTTTTTCGCGTGTAATGATGATTTTTCCAAATGGTATCTCTATGGACGCGTCATCGATTTCGAGCATCACAAACTAGTGCGACTGGCAGGGCCATTCAATCTCGATGGGCGCTGCGTACTGGCGACGGTGACGATTCGTTTCGAGGAAGCAGGAGAAGAAACGCGCGTCACGATCACGCAAGACGCTTTTGGTGCGGTTGACGACGCACTAACGGAGAAATGGCAACATGCATGGCTAGATGTGCTGGAAATTCTGCGATTGGGATTTACCGGTTCCGAGCATGAAAGATTCTCCGACTCCGATGCCGATGTTCCGAATTATTTTTTAAACGTGGCAAAAGAGGCTCTTTTCGCATTCCAAGCTGATTTGAAGCGTGGTGGCATCTCGCGCTGGATTGAGCTTGCACTGGACGCAGAGGTGCTGGCTACAGAAGCAAGTTCGGAAGTGGTCAAGGAGATTCCCAAGGTGATTGAGAAGCGAAAAGCGACCAAAAGTTCAGGACAGCAATCGGCGAGATTTACCGGGGCCCCCTCAGAATGGCTCGAAGAAACGTATCAAAACTTGCAGTCGCAGTTAATTGCTGTTCGCCAAGCCGTCGCGCATTCCATCGCCACTCAAAAGCAACTTGAACAACAAATTCAAAAGAATAAAGAGCAGAGACAAAGCTGCAACGGCGTCGATTCGGGCCGACGAGATTCTTTCCCGCACCAAAACTGACGATGCCTTGAACAAAATTTCTCAATATGAGCAGGAAGTCCAGGCACGTGAGTGCACAGCTAAAGAACTAGCCCACAAGCGAAAGGAATCTGAATCATCAAGCGAACAACCTTCTATCTCAACCGAACAGCTGGTGACGGAAACAACCGAAATGCTGGCTCTAATCCATGCAGCCGTCACAATACTGGAAAAAACTTTGCGCAATCGAGTCGATGAAAAGCCCGCGGAAGTACTGCTTGGCCCAGTTGACGTCGAGGAGACGAATTCAGCCGGCAACGGAACGTGATTGCACTCCTGATATTCAAATTAAGGTCGAACAATTGGAGTCTGTGGCTTGCAGCACCTGTTATCACGATGATTATGTTCGGCGGTGGTATTGGCCTGGGCACTTGGTATTCACCTCTGATCTTTCGCGTCGGCTGCTCAAGCCAGGAAGCACTGCAGTTCGGTCAGCATAGAAATGACCCAAAAATGACCCAAAACAGCCTTTAAATACTGGCACAGTATCTCAGGCAATACCATCATTGAGGCATTTATGTCATCGAACAGTCCAGCAGAATTAGTGCTCGCAAAAGAACAGGTTTCTGAAAGACCGGTGGCTGTCAACGGAATATCGTATCACCAAATAATAGAACACAGTCCTAGCAACCGCAGTTACGATTTCGTTGGTAAGGTCAACCGTGATGCCCAGAGTCGGATCACTGAGGCAGATCCATACCAAGAGCGCAACGGGCAGTACCAACCAGGCGAATTCGGCGAATGCGCGCTGAAGGTTCAGTACGACGGAGACAACATAAAGTCACTAAATTACTACGACACCACATATCAACGACAAGCAGATGGCACTTTCTTGAAGACTGGCTTCGACGACAACGGGAAACCACTGCCGCCAGAGACTATTGACAAAGTTACACTTGATCAAAAAAGTGGTGCCGTCATCGAAAGCAAAAACAACTCAGAAAAAATTTCCACGCTAGCTGGTGATACTATCGAAAACGACGGATCGATAAATTTCAATGCGGTCGGTCTCATGGTAAGTCGATAAAGCTGCTCTTTTTCCGTAAACAAATACATGCTCTGCCGTTCGATCAATCATTACACTGTAAAGATTAAAAGGCTAGAATGGCTGCGATCGCCCCGGCGTGGGCTACCGCAGATAATCTCAGCCAAATGCGCAAGGAAAATCGAGCATGAACACTTACGAAGCCAAGCAGGACCAAGCAGCGAAGACATATAACAGAGCCGTTTGGTTGACGCATAAGCGCGAATGCTTCGAAATCAAACCGGCGCCTTACACAAGTCCGCGCGAGAACGAAATCGTCGTCAAAAACAAAGCGGTGGCGATCAACCCAATCGACTGGATCACCCAGTCCGTGGGCGACATTGCGTTGCCGTGGATCAAATATCCGTTCGTTGTCGGATCGGATGTCGCGGGCGAGGTGGTCGAAGTTGGTGCTTCAGTCACTCGGTTCAAAGTTGGCGATCGTGTACTTGGCCACGCCGTCGGTGCGGATAAGAAGAGAAATAGCTCGGCCGAAGGCGCTTTCCAAGAGTACACCGTATTGCTTGAAAATATGGCTAGCCCTATCCCAGCGAGAATGGATTATGAAAATGCGGTCGTGCTGCCACTTGGATTATCGACTGCGGCTTGCGGCTTATTTCAGAAAGATCAATTAGCGCTGCAATATCCATCGGCAAATCCCAAATCCACCGGCCAAACTCTTTTGATCTGGGGCGGATCGACAAGCGTCGGCAGC
>CAJCHQ010000070.1 GCA_903970295.1 Bryobacterales bacterium | reverse complement strand
TTGAGAGAGGCGTCAGTCAAAAGAACTAAATCCCAGCTTGAAATAATGCTGAACATGTCGAATCTGGTGCAAAGGATGCAACCCGATGCCGCTGATGGTTCGGTCGCTTACACGCCAGTACTAGCTTATTTCTTCTTGTTGTTGATGGCATTAGCAATTACCGGAAGGCTAGGGTCAATAAAAGAAGTAGAAGCCGAGTCTGATTGGGACGAGTACCTGACCTGGAAACTCGCAGCAATCGAAGACTTTATGCTGATTGACGACAGCGCAATGCCTACCTCGAAATTTTAAACTCAAAATTTTTTGGAGACAAGCTATGGAGCCGTGCGAAAAAATAACATTAGCCCTGGTAGACGCACATTCCGGGGTCGAGGCTATCCTCGCCTACATTGGGAAGAGAAATGCAAATACTCCTCATTTCTACCTGAAGACTGAAGTCCTCGTCGCCACACTTGCACCATTGGTGAAGCGGGGCTGTCTGCGACCGATACAGGAGTGCAGCTGCTGGATGTCAGCACACTCGGCCAAAACCTTACTAGGATTATCCGCCCTGAGGACTTTATATTTAGAAAACGACCAAATCAAAAGACACAACTCGATTGCTCGAGGTGAGTTCTGGCAAGCAGAACAAGGTGACTTTCTGTTATTTATAACGAACGGAGACGATGACGGGCGAACTACGGACTACTTTCGCAACAAGAAAGTGTCGTTTGTATTTGTCGGCGCCGAAATGCCTGACGGCATTGCAGACGGACTGCACGGTTTGAATTGGGAGTTGCTCTCGCTGCCAGCCGGCATGGGCGAAAACTTAAGCAGGAAAGAACTGAACCAACACCGTAAGTCTGTCTTACGCTGGCTGCGTCTTGATACCCATCTGCCTGCGTCTTAGGCATCTTGTCGAGGCTCGATAGTTCCATACGTAGCTAGATTGTGAATCGAGCTGCCAGAGCACCTAAATCGTGATGGTTGCAAACACCATTGATGCGAATGTGTTCGCCGTTTAAGAAAAATCCTTTTTCGGCGTCAAACTTGATTTTGCGAATGCCGAACGGAGTTTCATAGGTATCAAGCAGCTGTCCATTTTTGGCAATTGAAGTAACAGCCAAGTAGAGTGCAGGTTTTAGTGTGCTCCACAAACGCGGATTCTGCAGTTCAATTTGGCTCTCGACAGAAATGGCACTGTTCGCCTTGATCGATAAACTTTCATGCGCTTGCGTTGCCACCAAGCGACCTTTCGCTCCGCCCGCGTCAACCTCATAGATCTCATTCTTGAGCGAAATAGTGGTATCAGATTCGGTTTCATTTTCCACTTTGACTGCCATCTGCGTGGTAGCCAAAGACGGCTCCACGACAGGGGTCGTAATCGATGTACCCCAGTGGGCAATATGAATTGGTTCCGTGCGCAGCAACCAGACATTGCGATAGATACCGGCCCCTGGATACCGGCGCGATGAGTCGGGCGGACTTTCCAAGCGAATGGCTAAGACATTCTCGCCGGAATCTGGAGAAAATTTTTTGCCCGCATCTTTCGTTGATGTTTGGAAGTGTTTTCGATACCAGACCGGTCCCCAATATTTCAGCTTGGCCGTCGCCCCTTCATATTCATGCTTAAAAGGGACCGGCCACCGCCCAGTCATGTGGTAGATCCAATTGCTGCCAGGCTGTATCGTCATAGGCATTAGTCACATACGAAACGTCTGCACCGGGGTTTCCTGCGGGTCGATTCTCTGCTGGCTGCTTGCTGAATTCGCTGCCGCTGAGTTTAATCCAGGGCTTCAGAGCTTGGAAGCTCAATTTGTCGCCGGCATCAGGCGGATCACCGTGGCAAAAATGCCAATGCTCATTGAGTGAAATCCGTTCGCGCGGCGCGGCCTTAACTTCCATAGCAAACATAGACACTGGTGCTCCTCTAAATGAAAAGATGGTGACAGCGAGCAGGAAACTTTTCTGCATGTTCGACCACGGCCGCAATTCCAGGCGAACAATATTAGCAAGCCTCGGCTTTCTCTTAAACTAAGAGCCCAATTAAGACCAATGCCGCAAACAGCCTGGCAGCTTAGCGAGAGCGCTTATTTACCCCTCGAACGCCGCTAATTATTTTCTGTGTTTAGACTTTTCGATCAAATCATCGACGTCGTTCTGATTAATAGGCGTAAACCAACCTCTTGGCCCTTGGGCCATGTTGTGCACTCCGATCATTTTGCCATCAGCATAAACCGCCGATCCTGAAAAGTTATTCCGATGAGCGTAAAGCCCTCTGCCCATCATGAGATCTGGGTCTTCGTCTGGGAAGAGATGGCGCTTTATATCCCCGAGCCTATCCTGTTTAATGTAAGCACCAGTCGACAAGTACGGAGTTTCTGATAGTTCGGGAAAACCTGTCATCGAAATAGGGTCCCCGAGTTTTGGCTGGGAACTCCCGATGGTTGCGGGATTGCATGCAACTGGATCATCGCCGGTATGGACTCTAAGTAAGTAAAGATCTTTGCCCTTGTTGGCTGCTCCTGGTTCAGCCGGATAATCTTTTCCGTTAGGCATGATCACACCCACGTGTGGATGCACATGGGTTTCGTCGTAGATCTCATGATTATCTACGAGAACATTACAAACATCGCCGTCCTTTGAAACAATCGTGCCACTACCCGAGTTTTCTAACGGCTTTTTGCCGCCTGTATTAGTCTTGATCTGCACAGCGTGAGAGCTTTCCTCTTTGTATGCTGCCACATCAGCATCATCTTCTGAGTATTGGCACCCTTTGTCCTTTTCAGATTGATACTTCGGCACCTCGCCCTCTTGCGGTTGTTCCTTGCAAACCTTGCCGTTTATATCGGTAACAGGGCTGGCGATTTTTTGGCTGCGACTCTTATCGCCGCCAGTTGCTTGATCTTTGACTGCGGATTCATAGGGTCCGCTTTTGGTGCCGTTCTGTTCAGGTTGGCCCAACTGAGCTAGTAAATGCGAATCGGAAGGGAAACCGGCTCGCTGCAAATTGCTCTGGTCATTCGCGTGCGCAGCATCATGTGCCTTGCTGTGCTCCCCTTGCGTGGCGGCAGTCGCGTCCGTTCTAAGCGCTTGACTCGCATCTGGTTTTGCAAGCTGTTCGACCCCTTGGGGAGCCTCTAATCTCGACATAGAATTGTCCGGCTAGGATAGTAAGCTTCCAGCATAAAGGCTTTCTATTACTAAACACTTACCAAAATATTGGCTGCCAGCCTGCTTTGCGTCTATTTTCCGTCGCGCAACACGACAGTATTAGTCGGCAAGAGCGCTGTCGGTTTATGGTCTTCATCAAACACTTCGGTGATTTCGAGATCGGCGGTCTTCGAAGTTGATCTATGCTATGATATAGTATGCATCGGAATAAAAGAATAAAATAAAGACATAGAATATTGAACCGTATGTAGTGACAACGCACGTTAATTGAAGCGCAGGAGTTCGAAACAGTTGCGCTGCTTCCATAGCTGCCTCGAGCAGTCAGAGAATCTGAAGCGAACCTTTTAGATGTCACCGTATATGGTGCCCATGCAGGCAAAAAAAGACGAAATAGCCGGAGAACAGGGCGTAAAAACACGTAGCGTTTCTACACGAGCCTCCGGCTAGGTTACCATTGCTTTCAAACCGCCTTAGAACTGCGGGATTATGTCGCCACTAAAACCGCCAAGGCAGGGTCCCCCATCGAGCTTGAGCACCGGGACGGTTCGAATCTCCTCCGACTATTTACTTTCATCCTTGGCGATCAGCCCGCGGTCGAGATCTTCTCGATCTTCGGATTTTTGCCGACCTTGGGCACCCATTGCTGGCAGAGGTGGGGATTAGCATGTGCGAATGCCTCCGGAAAGCGCAGGGAATAGTGTCCGACAGTTTCCCTGACTATTTGGACACTAGTCTTCTCCTTACAAAATTCTACGCCCGTACTTACAAATTTGAGAAACTCGGTAGTAAACGTTGCGAGCCGGTTTTTGTCCAGTCCTGCTTCAGAATACGTTGCCTTGAATTGCGTGTATCTTATCTCCCTAGCCGGGTCGCCCTTACGGACGAACCTATTCGGTAAATGTTCTGGGTGCTCGGTCCAGAAATTGTCGCAGCTAATCCTGTAGCTCCCTGGCAACTCCGCGATTATTTCCACAGGAGTCTCGATCACTTTAGGCCAGAGTATGTCGTCCTTCATGTGATACCCGCCGACTTTCAACTGCAAGATACCGCTTGCAGGCCCGTCAACCGATTCAATCGTTTCAAAGAGTCGTAGCTTGTGGGCGTTTTCACAGTATGGCCCTGAGTCGTCCTCCGTGAGGACCTCAAATCCGTACAATGCGAGAAGATCCCTTAATTCGCGACCGCACCCTGCGCGCGCGCTGGCGTGAGTGACGCCATCATCTTCTGTGTATAAAAAGTAGTCGCTTCCCGTCCGGAGGTGATTTAGGTCCGGGAGAAAACCGTCGAGATCAGCATGGGAAGTGTCTAATGTGAAGTGTACTATAGCCATATCAATGCTCCTGCCTGGCACCCTGCTGGGTGCGATTAATAAGCTGAAAGTGTCCCTGTGACTGAGAGGGCTTAATCAACAGTTGACCAGTCCTCTGTCAATTTTTTTTTAAATGTTCGGCGGTACTTTACCGCGAGCCGATGCTCCCGGGAGTCACCGATATCTGAGCCGCTCAATGCCCCAAACGAATCAGCTTTTAAATTCGGATTTAACGCAGCACAAAACAACCAGCCTTCCGACCGGCGCTTCCTCGACCAAGGAGCATCGTCAAAACGCAGAGAGGGCGTCCGTCTCCTGACGCAACTTGGCGACAACCCACTCTGGCCAGCTGGCAACGTCCCAGTCCTCCAACGGGTCCAAGTTATTGTCTCGGAGAATCCTACTGAGCTCTGGCAAGTGCTGAGCCGCAGCCCAGAGATGGCCGGTCTTCCCATCTCCCGAACGCGAGAAAATGAACGGAAAGTTATTGCGCAATTCTGCGAGATTCCGGCGGAAATTTGCGCTTTTACGATTGGGCATAGACCAAGAAAGATGCGCGTAGAAATCCATAACAATGCTCCTTATTTTTTTGGCACCCTCCGGGTGCGACAAATAGTCGATGACTTCATAACGCAGAGGGCTCAATCAACAGTCGACCAGTCCTCTGTTATTTCCTTTTTGAATGTTCGGCGGTACTTTACCGCGAGCCGATGCTCCCGGGAGTCACCGAAAGCCTAGTAAAACCCACTCAGCATGAGCACAAAAACCACGCATCAAGCACGCAAATCTGCGTAAGAAAAAAAAGATAGAAATCAGCACCGTCACAGTTAGAAGCTGCGTTCAATAGGTTCTCTTCCGGGCTGATATTAATATCTTGATTCTCTATTTCTCTGCCTGCGTTCATGCTGTCAGTGGGTACAACAGTCTTATGGTATTTGGCCGCCTAAAATCAAGTCACTTTAATTCAAAGCAGAAGGCGTTTTTTCAATTACTAATCCAGTCAATTAATGCTTTGGTGACGCAGATGTGCCGGGCTTTTTCGAATCCGCTCATGTGCCTCCGCACTCGCTCATGAGAAAAAACGGCGGTGCGGAAATTCAAAATCGGTTTAGTGACAGTGCCAAGTCGCTCCTCTTTGCAGCCTCAAGTTGTCTTCGTCCGTGGACAGTACAGCGACGGTTGGCTCCCACAGCCTGCAAAGCTTTGCGCAGTAACACGGGTGCAGACCCAGCGAGTTTCAGAATCGCCCGCGAGCGTCCGGCAAAGGCAAAACGAATTCACGAGTGAACTTCTGAAACCAGCACATAGCTGCGTTGCTCGGCCACCCAGATGTACTCATCTGCCGACTCATTAACCAGAGGCGGCAAGGCGACGCCCTCATAGATTTGGTCCACCGGAATTTGCAATTGCCCATTCGCTGGCGCTCTCAAAACCAGTTGATCGAAGCGGCCTAATATCGAGGTTTCCCAGCGGCCGGCTGCGGTTTTCGACCAAATCTCGACCTTGTATCTGTTCTGATGAACGAGCACGTACTGCTGCAGCGAAGCAATGCGTCGATAGGCCATCAGCTTCTCTCTACGATCGATTGATTGCGTTGATGGTGAGAGAACCTCGATAATAATGGTCGGTTGCTCTTTATAAACCGCTTGGCCGGCAAATGGTTCGCATGTCACCAAAATATCTGGATAGTAAAAACTGTTCAGAGTCTCAATCTTCACCTTCATGTCGTTTATAAAGGCCCGACAACCACTATCATGCAAATGTAGGTGCAAGTGCGCGAATAGATTGCCGCAAATAACGTTGTGGGCTTCCGTCGCACCAGTCATGGCGAAGAGTTGTCCATCGACATATTCGTGCCGGACCTGCGAAGTTTCCTCTAGTTGAAGATACTCTTCGGGCTTCATGTCTAAATTTTTTGCAGGATCAGGCATGATCATTACTCGGAGACTGAACTTTGATCGATTATACCAATCGAAAACAAGGGATCTGACTCTGCTAAGTCTCGCCAGAACAACAAGATGATTTTCAGCTTGAAAGGCATTTCTCGCGCGTAACACAAGCAGGCAGACAGCTAATTGCAGTATCGTACTTGGTGGCAAAGAAAAAGGTAGGGAAAAGCGTGCTCTCCGCGAGCGATTCCTCAAGCAAACCATCGAGCCAGACTGACGATCGGGATCGAATCGAACGACAGCCTCTGCGCAGTCAGTAATTCACTAGTTCGCGCAGTCACTGATTCATCAAACAAATTTCATTGATTCATCGAGCAACACCAAATCTAAAGAGCAAGGAATAGTTGCATCCACAGAAAGCGGCGAATACAACTTAAGGTTGCAAAGAGGCGGCAGCTTAGGTACGTCACTAGACGAATTAAATCATCCGACAGGGTGTTTTCTCAGTGCGCGAGTTCGCAGATCTTTCGGCGCAGCTAAGCGTGGCCCTGAAAACTCCCTCCCTATCTCGAGTTAAGGAACGAGGATTGGAGCATAGCTCTCAATCCTAACCGCTTCAACACTGCTTACTTACTCTTGTTATAAAAACATGACTCATATACGGTCTCTGTGTAAATCACTTTTCTCTCATTCAAAAAGAACTTAAAGAACCAGAGCCCCGACCATCTGCTCAGAAGTACTGTTTACGTCGCCTTTCGGCTGCGGCAATGTTGCACACTGAGCTGATTCTGGCTCTGACGAGACAAGTGACTAGCGTGAAAGCCCTTTAGCAGAAAGCGCTTTCGTTCGGAGTGGTAGTTCCAGCTCAAGGCGAGAACGAACTGTAGTCGACGACAACCATCGAAGGTAAACAATATGTCTGATCAATCAAGTAAACTGATAATTTCACGTCTGGATAGTGCTATTGAAGCAGAGCAAGGTGCGAGGCAACCCGCTCAACTTGAGACCATCACTTTCAGGCACGGAAGCAGGCTCTACATCTCAGATCCCTCTAATTACTCGAGGGTGCAAACGCTCCTTACCCGCTTATTTAACGCAACTTTGTTGAGCGACGAAGCTGTGCAGTGATGTGCCCCCGCATGAATAACAGCGAATACTGTTGGCGAATTCCGCCAACAGCATCAGCA
>CAJCHQ010000069.1 GCA_903970295.1 Bryobacterales bacterium | reverse complement strand
ATGGCTACTGGCGTACGCATCCAACAGCTGGGCGAGGACGACTCGGTCGTCTCGGTCACACCGATCGTTGAGCCGGATGAAGTGCCGGAAAACGGCGAAACGCCAGGCAGCGAAGCATAAGCGAAAATCAAGCGTGAAGGTCGTCGCCCATTTGCTGTTGTTGGCGGGTGAAGGCTTGCTGCAGCAGTATCTTCAATCTCGTTTGAGCATCGGGCGCCAGCATCTGCAGAGTTTTCATGGCCCGGCAGCGAACATAGGGATTCTCGTCCATTGTCAATTTGAAGAGCACGTCCTCTGGCATGTGCGGATTTTCGGCCACACCATAACGCACGTCTCCGTCTGAATCGGCTGCCAGTGAAATCAATACTTCGGTCGGAACGTTGGGGTTTTCGGCAATCGCCAGGCGTACTTCGCCGATCGGATCGACGGCTAATCGTCTCAATACATCGATCGGCGTTTTGGGATTAAGGGCTACACAACGCCTGATCTCGGGTGCCTGATCACAAGCCAATCGGGTCAAAACCTGCCGGGGAGTATTGGGATTGCCGGCGACAACCTTGCGCACTTGCAGAACACTATCGGTCTGCTCAGTTTGTTGCTGCTCTAGAGATGACTTGGTGCGCTTTGAAGAAGATGGCATAGACTTGCTCCGATTCTGAAAGTAGATGGACACGGACTCCAGAGATCCTGGTGCCACTAGTGAAGTCTTACGAACTTCTTGCCCAAACGACCGCGGTTTCAATCGAGCTTAACAATGAAAACTGGTGGAAACCCTAGCTGCGCTGGGGTTAGCCGCGTCTTGCCTAGGCTCGAGCAGGACGAGCTTAACAATCGGGATTGATCGCGGTTGAGAAAAATGACTACGTATTTTACCCATGGGAAATTCCCCATTTAAGACGGAGAATCACACTAGATCGGGCTTTTAGCCCCTTGTGCTGGAACAGGTGTAAACATATTATACGGAGAGACGACCCCCTCTCACCGAATCTCTGCTCTCTCGAGGTGTCCCGTATATGAATACTTTCGCAAACTCAACTGCCGTGACCACTGAAGAATATTTTCTCAACATCGTCAGTGAGAGTGATGCCGGCTGGGCTGTGAGCTTGCCAGCCAAGCTGGCGATTCATCAAACCGAATTGGAAGAACTGCTTGGCAAATTCTTTGCCCGCACGCCGCGTTCACGGGAAAATTTCGCCCTGGCTCAACAATTGTCCTTGAACTGGTGTTTCTCTAAACTGCGCAAAGCCGGTTTAAGCGTTGAGGACTGCTGGCAAAATGGTGGCATGGCCCAGGCATCATAGGTTTCATCGCCTGTCGAGAGGGTTCATTTCGCAACGATGCAACTGCCGACGTGACAGACTGCACGACAAAGAGAGTTAGCGAGGCACCGCAGGCGGTGCCTCTTTTATCAGCAACAACGAGAACAGCTCGTTAGCGAGAAGGTTCTTCTTCCCGAAGGACATAACCTTCGCCGCGTACAGTCTGAATCAGGCGCTTGGTGTTGCCATCTTCCAGCTTCGAGCGCAAATAACGGATGTAGACTTCGATCACGTTTGATTCGCCGATGAAGTCATAGCCCCAGACTTTGTCGAAAATGAATTCGCGAGAGAGAACTTGCTCGGGATATTGCATGAACAGTCTGAGCAGGTCGAATTCTTTCGCGCGCAGGTCGAGTTGGCGTTCGCCACGCTTGACCACACGATTCAATTGATCCATCCACAGATCGGCATAGGTAAGGATGCCTTCTTGGGGCTTGCGGCGCATCACTGCCCGGATGCGAGCGAGAAGTTCTTCAGTGGCGAAAGGCTTGGTCAAGTAGTCGTCGGCACCACCATCGAGTCCAGCCACGCGATCGCCGACGCCGTCTTTTGCCGTGAGCATGATCACCGGCACTTTTGACATCGTGCGCAGGCGTTTGCAAACTTCGACGCCATCGAGCCCGGGCAACATCACATCGAGTAGGACGAGGTCAGGCGTGTCTTTTTTGAAAAGGTCAATCCCTTGATTGCCATCATGAGCTACAGACACCTGATAGCCCTCATAGCCGAGCTCCAATTCGATCAGACGAGCAATGTTGACATCGTCTTCGATAATCAGGATTTTCAAGCAAGTCACCTCA
>CAJCHQ010000068.1 GCA_903970295.1 Bryobacterales bacterium | reverse complement strand
AAGTTTTGCTTGATGACGGCGAGCCGATCGAAAGCGTGACCGCCAGTATAAAGGCCGAAGGGCACACGATCAGCAGTTCTGTTCAAGCACCAGAGCGCCACCACCAATTGACGATTGTTCGACTGTGAGCCTGGGCGATCAGGCAGTGTCTGGGCAGTTCGCAGGATGGCATTCTTCTTATATGCAGCTCTTACAGTCGCCCAGTCAAGTTCCTTGTCGATGAGAGAGCGGTAAGCCTGGCTATGCGGTCGGGCTGAAAGGCTAGTTGGTGTTAAGCCGGAAAGCCTTTATTTTGTGAGGCTTTAGCGCTTTTCGACTAGTTCCGCTTGTTGACAAAAATGCTAAAGTCTTGGACTATTACCGGGTTTGTGCCCATATTATTGGCGGCAAAACAGGGGTGACGTCAGTCTTGCGACCGAAGCGCGAAAACATAGAGCGGCATAGCCTGTCTTCAGGAGCGATCCTTTCTTGGTTTCGCTCGGGGTTTCGCTGCGGCGTTGTTGTGTTTGGTATCGCAGCCCTGCTCAACCAGGCTGCGTGGGCGAGTGAACCGGTTGCCGCGCAGGCGCATGCGCCCTCAGCAGTCGAGATGATCAACCTCAAGCAGCGAGTGCTTGATACCCCCCAGGACGCGCAGGCGCATTACGCGTACGCCCACGGTCTGCGGTTGATGGGACGGAACGAGCAAGCATCGATCGAATATCTGGAAGCGACATCTCTCGATCCTTCATTATTTATTGCCTATCATGAGCTGGCGCTCAGTAAAGCACGGCCCGCCCAACTGGATGAGGCAATCGATCGTTTGTACGCCTTGATGGAGCACCAGCCGCGCTCTCTCATGCTGCGTGTTGGTCTGTCCGAGTTGTTGGAGCAGCGGGGCAAGCTCTACCCGGCGTCTAAGATTTTGGTCGACCTGGTTTATGCCAAAGCCGTACCGGAAAAATATTTACCCAAAGTGGAAGCCCGTATTCATTACCTTTTGTCCAAGAACAAAGAGGCTCAAACCTCGGAAAAAGTGCACAGCGAAGACGGTGACAGCGATGCGCCTCTGCCATTGCCCGAGTCGAGCCTGCGCCGCAGCCTTTCGGCAAGCAAGCTCAAGGATGCCAAGGTGATGCAGAACTTTGGCCACGCTAATCTTTTGCCATAGCTTAGGTGCCTGACGCATTCTTAGAAACCAAGCTGTTATGCTTGTCTTGAGCCACCATTCGGCGATGGAGATGTGATGTTTCGATCACGCCACTGCGGTATTTCTTTGCTTGTACTCGGCGCTCTTTCTGCCTGTAGTGCACGTATGCATTCGCCTGGTTCACTCTCGCAAGATGCTAGTACGACGGCGCAGAAGAGTCAGGCAGCTGCTGCCAACGTGCCACACAAAAATGGTGGCGGTGGCATGTTCGTCGCCGGCAGTCCGGAGATGATCGCTGAGACCGAGGTTTCCGAGAAATCACTGCAGGCCTGGCGGCTGGCGCTCAAGGGCGATGAGAAAAACTCTATGGCAATCTTGGATGCTCTCGACAAAAAATATCCTAAGATGAAAACGGTAGCCTTCATGAAGGGCCAGTGTCTTGACCGGCTGGGCAAGAAAAAAGAAGCGGTAGCCTTTTATCAAGCAGCCGTGACCGGTGACGATTTCGATCAAATGAAGATTTATAAATTAGCTGAGGCTACGCGCACCGCTGGTGATAGCAAAAACGCTGTTCGACTTTTTCGTAAATTGATCGAACACGCGCCTGATTTCGCTCCGGCACATATTGGTCTGGCTAAATCCTTGCTCGCCCAAGACAAGCATTCTGCCGAGGCTAAGCAAGAACTGAAGACGGCTTTGAGTGACGATCCGAACTCAACCGAAGCCAAAGCTTTGATGGAAACTTTAGATACTGGAAAAAGTCCTGAACAGGATGCCGATAAAAAGTGAGGGGGCGTTATGATGCAGAAAACTAGACCGACTAGCCAGGAGACCGAGAAGCCGGCTGAGATTTTAGTTGATGGATTCGATCATATCGAATTTTATGTCGGAAATGCATTGCAAGCCTGCTACTACTATCACCACGGATTTGGTTTCGACTTGATTGGCTACAAGGGTCTGGAAACCGGCGAAAGAGACTCAGTGTCTTATGTGCTCAAGCAGGATCATGTGACATTAGTTTTGACAGGCGCTTTGTCTGACGACAGTCCTGTCGCCAAGCATGTGCTCAAGCACGGTGACGGAGCCAAAACGATCGCCTTGAAGGCCCGCGATGCGAAAAAGGCCTGGGAAACCGCTGTAGCACGCGGCGCTACGAGCATCCAGGAGCCAGTCGAGCATGAAGACGAAAACGGCAAATTGATCTGGTCGGCAGTTGCCACCTACGGTGATACCATTCACAAATTTGTCGAGCGCTCCCAGTACAAAGGCAGTTTTTTGCCGGGCTTCAAGGTCATGGACAAACCCGCCAAGGCTGTTGTCGGGCTCAGCGCCATCGACCATTGCGTGGGCAACGTCGAAGTCGGGCGCATGCATGAGTGGATCGATTTCTATCAGCGTGTGTTTGGATTTTACGTTTATCAATCGTTCAGCGCCGAGGACATCAGCACTCAGTATTCGAGTTTGATATCAGCTGTGATGTCTAACAAGAGCGGCAACGTCAAATTGCCGATCAATGAACCGGCTGAAGGCAAGCGGAAATCGCAGATCCAGGAGTATCTCGATTATTACACAGCTCCCGGCGTGCAACATATCGCTATCAGCACGCGCGATATCCTCAAGACTGTTGGTCAGCTGAAAGAGCAGGGCGTCGAGTTTTTGTCAGTGCCGCGCGTCTATTACGACGAACTTCTCAGTCGAGTCGGTCAAATCGATGAGGATGTAGAAGAGCTGGCTAAGCTGAATATTCTTGTCGACCGTGAGTCAGAGGGTTATCTGCTCCAGATTTTCACTAAACCTGTGCAAGATCGGCCGACACTCTTCTTTGAAGTCATTCAAAGAAAAGGTGCTAAAGGATTTGGTAAGGGCAATTTCAAAGCGTTGTTCGAATCGATCGAGCGCGATCAAGCCGCGCGTGGAAACCTCTAGAAATTGGGACAGTGTCGAATTTTTCTGAAGTGAAAACTGATTGTGCGATCACCTTGAGCGCGCGCGTTTTGCTTGTCGCTCTCACCCTGGTATGGCTTGCCTTTCTGCCTCGCCCGGCCTCGGCAAATATCAAGCTGCCGTCGATCATTGGCGACAACATGGTGCTTCAAAAAGGACGTCCCCTCAGGTTTTGGGGTCTGTCTGACCCGGGCGAATACGTGACCGTGATCATGGGTGATGAGAAGAAGGGCACGATCGCCGACAGCAAAGGACGCTGGGTGATCACGGTTTCTCCTCACAAGGACGGTCCGAGCGAATTCGTTATACGCGGCAAAAATATCATCACGATCAAGAATGTTGCCTGGGGTGATGTGTGGCTGTGTATTGGGCAAACGAATGTGCTGACTACTGTTCAAGACAGCACGTTCTCGCCGGAAGAAATGGCAAAGTCACTGCATCCTGACATACGGCTCTTCACGGTCAAGCCTGATTGTTCTAAGGACGGTCTTTTCGAATTCGATCAGAAGGGCGAATGGATAGTCTGTACTCCGGATTCAGTCAAGGCTTTCTCGGCGTTCGCTTACAGTTTCGGCAACGAGATCCATGAGAAAATGCAAGAACCGCTAGGACTAATTGCAGCAGGACGGGCGGGCGCCTTGATGCAAACCTGGATCTCTCCTGATGCGATGATCAAGAGCAAAGAGTTCAAAGGCTTGCCCGCTCTCAATGATGAGAACTTTTCCCTTTTGACCAAATTGCAAGAAGAGCTCAAAGAAACCGATCAGAAAGAAGATCCGCAGACCTACAAAGAGCTGACATTCAAAGCCATTGTCTTCAAGATGAGTTCGGAAACAGCCAACTGCAGTTTCAATGCCATGGTGTCGCCCCTGGTACCAACGGCGCCGAAAGGCGTACTCTGGTATCAGGGAGAAAACGATATCGGCGAACCCTTGAGGTTGAGACGTTTGACCGAGCTCATGCTGGAAGATTGGCGCTCGCAATTTTTAGCGCCGAATCTACCATTTATTTTCGTTCAGATTCCCAATATCTATAAACGCAATAAAGAGCCGGAAGAGAGTCAGTATGCTGATTTGCGTGAGATTCAAGCTTCGGTGCGGAAATTTCCTTATGCCTGGGTGGCTGTCACGATTGATACCGTACCCGGTATC
>CAJCHQ010000067.1 GCA_903970295.1 Bryobacterales bacterium | reverse complement strand
TTCTTCGCGCAGGCGTTCGGAATTTAAGCGCTCTGTCATATCGTGGATAACGCAGAAAAAAGCTTTTTCCTCTGCACTCCATTCCATCGACCATACTGTTTCGACGATCGAACCGTCTGCTCGTTGCAATCGAATCTGTGGGTTTTTAGGAGGAGATTTTGTTTTCGCTTCGTCAAAGAATTTGTGTAACTTGCTTCGATCTTCTTCGAACACAAATGTAAGGAAATGGCTGCCGAGCAGATCGTCGGCGTTAATTCCCAGCACCGCCAAACTTGCTTTATTACTGCGGATCACTTGCATCCGTTCGCTCAATGAAATGATTAGGTCAGCGACGTTTTCAATCAGCAATGATTCTTTGCGCGCACTCTCTCTAACTTCTTGCGCCATATTATGGAACAACTGATCGAGATTAGCTAATTCGTCGGTGCCTGATTCCACAGGATTTAGAGTCGCACCACTGGAAAATCGCATGGCGTTGTCACTGAGTTTGTGAATGCGACTTCGCACCCGGCGCAGAATCACCAATGCCACGCCGAGGGTCAGGAGTAAATCGGTGATTACGCCCGTGGTCATCATCCAGGTCTGCTTTTCTCTCAGCTTGTTTTGTGAGTCGCTGTTGTCCTTCATCAGCTGCTCTAGTTTGGATGGAATTCGAGGAAGGAGCGATTTCACTGCCTGCGCGATAGAATCGTTCAAATCTTTTTCTATTAACTTGCGGCGACCTTCTAATTGGTCCCCAGGACCCATGGATGAGGCATATAAACGCAGGAGTCCTTTGGTGTGTCTTTTGAGATCGATGACCTCTCGCAGAATTTCTGCGATTTCAGGATCTTCGGGAGCTAATTGTTTTAAGGCGACGAATTCACTTTCGATGCGGCTCGAATAACTCGCCACGTCTCTGGAGATGAGGGCGAGTCTCAGGTCGTTGAACTTGATCGCCTGATAAGTAGAGAGCACAGAGTAAATACTGATTTGCAATTCATTCAGCTCGATCATAATCTCACGGGAGCGGTTAACCCGTTGCAACTGTTGCTCGGTGTCATGTTGCATTATCAGAAAGCCAAAAGCCAGGGCCACCTGAATTAAAATCGGCACTATGACGAGCGTAAGAATGCTCGTGTCGAGAGACTGCTGTTGCAGGAAATGCTTTTTCTTTTCGGGAGCTTGACCGGTGTGTGGCAAGGTGAAGTCTTGATCGCCAGTAATTTTAGAAAAAGTTATGCGCGTGAAAGATCCTGCTTCCGTATTCTACTACGTGGGCGGCAGTTCAAGCATTTTGTAGCTGAATAATGATCGGCTGATCCTCTACATCGACAGGAATTGTATTCGTATTCTGATAGCTTGCTGTTGCCGTCGTACCATTGGTTGGATCATAAATAGAGGCGTTTACTGCAGCCCCACTGAGATTTACTTGAGTCTGTTGTTGTTGGACAGAGTCGCCACTCTGGTCGCCGAGCCAGAGAACGAGATCTGTGGAGTTACCGTTCTGAACCACTAGTTGATTGACATCAGCTGTATTGCCCGTGATGTTGTAGGAGAGTGCAGTAGGCGTCGTATTTGCATCTGGGGATGAGGAGCCGTTATCGAGAATTTGGTTCATATTGGAAATTGTCGTGCCGGCCGGATTGGCTTGCCCCTGCACGTTGTACAATCCCCACGTACCGTCGTCGGCAACATTGGTATCGGCGAGCTGGTATAAGTAAGTAGGAACACCGTTGGCAGCGTTCGTCAAAAGCGCGCGCGAGTCATCTTTTGCTTGCACCGTTGGATCTGCCGTGTATCCGGGACTGCCAGTTTGTGTCCAGCCTTCCTCCGTGACGAGCTGAGGTTGTCCGGGATAAGCGTTTGCGTTGTAGGCGAGATTGCTCGCTAGCATGCCATCTTCTGGATATCCATTCAAATCATACGCATGCACAGAAACTGCGCTGGTTATTCCGCTTACGCCG
>CAJCHQ010000066.1 GCA_903970295.1 Bryobacterales bacterium | reverse complement strand
AGATAGCGTGCATCATCACTGCTGCCGGACCGTACAACTCTTTGCGGGCTCTGGACAAAGGCGGGGATATCGATTGCAGCTCGAAAACGATGGTCTCCACTTTGTCTGCCGTGAACGCGCTCATATATGCCCGCCATGCTTCGAAAACCGCCGGCAGTTTGCTGACAGTCTCGGGGAGCAGACGCAGCATCGCACCGACACGCATGAGGCAGTTTTTTGCTTGGGTCAGCTCGCCGAACTGGTAGAAGCACAGAGCAGATGCAATTTCCAATTCGACGTGATCGAGTGTCGAATGCTTCAGATTCTGGCTGAGAAGTTCCTGGGCAACAACGGCACGCATTTTGCGGTGTGGTTCTGCAAGTGAGTTCAGGAGCGCTTCGACTTTAGCAGTGCTTTTTGGTTTAGGCATGACCGCCTCCTTGTGTTATGAGTGAAATTCGCAGCCGACCGTCGCGCAGCAAAAACTCGAACCATTCAAAAACCTGCAGCAGATTGCTACCAGGAAGAAGATTTGATTCGGTGACTAGATTTTGTTGCGGGGCGTTCGGGTGTATGGAAAATAAATGACAACCTGATTTAACAGTTATTGCCAGTGGTCTTGTCAAAAAAATGTTTGTAAAAAACGCTCTCTTGCCCATGATCGTCCCTCGCGCACTTCGCGCTATCCAGGACTAAGTCTGTAGATACTGGAATGCGTAGCGGCAAATCACGTAGTTTCGGAGACGAGCGGCATTCTGATTTCGACTTTCGTGCCGCGACCCTCATCTCCCGGTAGCCAGGCGATCTGAGCACCGATTAGATCAGCGCGTTGCCGCATGTAGTTGAATCCTCGCGATTGTTGCGAATTAATTGAGGGGTCGATTCCCACTCCATCATCAACTATGGTCACTATGAGCCTTTTGCCATCTCTTTCGAGGCTGCCTTTGACACGCTTGGCCTGAGAGTGTTTGCAGATGTTCGTGCAGCATTCCTGGACGATTCTGTACAATAGAATTTGTTCGATTTGGCCGACCGCAGAGAGATCGTTTTCGGTCAAAGAATGCTCGAAGCGTGTTCTGAAGCCGCCGCGTTCTGCGGCCCTTCGCAGCAAATCTTCGAGCGAAGCCGGTAGCCCGAGATGCTCGAGTGTGGCGGGGCTCAGGCTGTCCATCACTTCGCGAATGTCAGTCATCGTTTGTTGCAAAAGCGTCTCGATTTCATTGCCAGGATCTTGTCCGGGATTGGCTTTGAGTGCGTTCACTTTTTCAGCAATCAGCTTCAAATCGTTCAAAACTTGATCGTGCAAATCGGCGGCTAAGAGACGCCTGTCGACTTCATCTTGCCTGGCCATCTGCAAGCGTGCTTCTTGCAATTCGTGATTGCGCAGGACAAGCTCATAGTACTGCGCCTGGTGCTTAGTTTCCTGCTGCCAGAAAAGTCTGAGCCAGTAGCCCACCCCGCACCCGGTCGCAATCGCCAGCAAGTAGGCGGCAGGACTACTGGGTAATTTGCTGTACAGGGCGAACCACTGCAAAAGAACCGAAACCACGAAAAGTTGTAGAAGACAAATAGATCGAGGCAGGGACGTGAGGCGACTGCCGACCAGGCAGGCAGCGAACGCAATCACTAGAACGCAGACGGCGCCGGGAGCAACTGTTCCACTGGCGTTGACACTGGTTTGTTGACCAAATGTATCGGCTAATCCGTGTCGCAGAGCTTGATCCAGTTCTGGCAAAAGTGAGCCGAGATAGAGAGAAAGACAGCCTGCTACAAGAGAAGATGCCAGCGTCAAGGCGAAGCGGCGTTGCTTTTTACTGGCGGTAGATGTGCTTGTCACACTCACATTTTGACGTTGTCGCTCAATTTGAGGCGCCCAGATTGATGCCAGAGTATAGTTCAGGTTTGCGCCTGGTATCCACTTTGCCTGTCCATGGTCAGACCAGTTGCAGATTCTGCGAAGCTTGCCTGATTAAAGTTTGCCCGATTCGGGCTGAACTGGTTGGCAGCTTTCGGTCCTGGCTGCTAGGACTTAGTTCTTGCCCTTAGTCAATCGAAGAAAATCGAAACCCTTTTAACAAAACCACGATTCGCATTTTTACTCTCGGATTTTTAGCAACCTTTGCAGTTGTAGATGAAGCACGCCTTTTCTATAGCTCGACATCAAAAGAACAACGCACCGATTCACCTGGAGAAAATCATGAAAAACAAACATCTGTCAGTCGCCTTCTCTGTCGCAGCCGCTTTACTCTTTGCGGTTTCCGCCAGATATTTGTTCGTTTCGCTGAGTCTTGTCAATCAGATTCATCCGACCAGCGGATCCGTCCACCTCTCGCCTGGCTTTTACTATGGTCTGGCCGGTGTCAACTTCTTCAACCTCTTCGGTCTGGGGCTGGTTTCAGCTTTTAGCCTCGTGGGTACTGCAGTTTTTGCCTACCTCGCGCTCACGCCGGAGTCTGAAAAAGACGAGTTATTCACGGTCAACAGATACTGAAACCGATGCCCCGCTCTGCATAACTGTGGCAGTCCAGGGGTATATGTCTCAGTGGTAACCGCACGTACGAGGGCATCTCCATGGGCAAAACCGATCGCCGTGAAAAATTGGCTCTAGATGACGCTTATCAATTTTTCCGCAGCACCCTCGAACACGATCATTTGCCCGATATATATGCCCTCGTTAAAGCGCTGAAGACCGTTTCCAGCGCTGTCAAAGTGGCGGGCTCAGGAAAATTCAAGTTAACCGCGCGATTGTGGAAGCGAATTCAGCAAGCGTTGTTCGATAAATTGCTGACGTCATACT
>CAJCHQ010000065.1 GCA_903970295.1 Bryobacterales bacterium | reverse complement strand
TCATCAACATCACGGCCGCGGAGAAAGATTCTTCTACCGGTAGTATCGTCAAGGGCGCAGGAGTGCGGGTCGGCGACAACATCAAGAAAGTGACGACCGACGTATCTGCTGTTGTCGTCACGCCTGTCGGCGGCGGCTCACTCGGCTCGTCTGCGACGCACACAATGAGTGCCACTGGTACGCTCCTGGATAAGGCCAAAGATAAAACCAAATAACGCATCCAACGGATGCGATTCTCAGGAGCATCGCAATAATGGCAAAGACATTAATGGGCGGCTCTTCCTGCGCAGCAACGAAAGATGAAAGGGGCGCAAGAAATTACGCCCTTTTGATTGTTTCGATAATTTTTTCTTTCGGACTGAGCGGTGGCACAGCCAGCCTCGCCGGGGAGACCAATTGGGACCATGATCTCGCCAGCGGCTACGACCAACTGAGCAAAGGCAACACCGAAGTAGCGATCAAGTTTTTTCAAGATAAAGTGAGAAAGCATCCGACGTCTGCTGCCTGTCATACTGGTTTGGGTAAGGCTTGGAAGCGGCTGCACAAAATCAGTGAAGCCAAAGAAGAGTTTCGCCGGGCGACCGAGTGTGATCCCACTTTTGCAGATGGCTTTTACGAGCTGGGCGCCGTTCTCGAAGACGATAAGGATTGGCAAAACGCAGCCACTGCCTTTGAGAAATATCTTGAACTAAAGCCAGACGCTGGTAATCGTAAGACCGTTGCCGATAGAATTACATTTTGTCGTGGACAAAAACCAGAATAGAACAGAGAAAGGAGCCCGCCGTGCACGATAAGGACCATGACGCCAGTCAGTTAAAGTCGATCGCTTACTTCAAAGGCAATTTTGTGCCGCTGGGAGATGCCAACGTCAACATCATGAACAATTCGTTCATGTATGGAACTGCTGTGTTCGAAGGCATTCGCGGCTACTGGAACGGCGAGCAAGAAGAGATGTATCTATTTCGTCTGCAAGAACATTTCGAGCGCATGCAAGACAGCATGAAGATCATGTATTTGCAGACCGAGCACTCGCTCGATGAATTGTGCAAGATTGCGGTTGAGATGGTCAAGCAAAACAAACCGCGCACCGATATGTATGTGCGTCCCTGTGCCTATAAAACGGCTCACCGGATAGGGCCCAGTCTGGAAAATAACCCCAGCGACATTTGCATGTTCACTGTGCCGTTCGGCGATTATTTTCATGGTGCCGGGGGACTCAAGGTGCAAATTTCAAGCTGGCGTCGGGTCGAAGACAATGCTATTCCGGCTCGGGCAAAGATTGTCGGGGCCTATGCCAATACCGCTCTCGCTAAGACAGATGCCGTCATGGCCGGTTTCGATGAGTGTATTGTCCTCTCGGAAAACGGACACGTTTCCGAAGGCAGCGCTATGAACGTATTCATGGTCAAGCGAGGAGTATTAGTGACCACGCCGACCACCGAAAATATTCTCGAAGGCATCACCCGGTCGAGTGTTCTCGAATTGGCTGAAAAAGAATTGGGTCTGAAAACCGAATGTCGCACAATCGATCGGTCGGAATTGTATGTCGCTGATGAACTCTTCTTCTGCGGTACGGGGGCTCAGATTGCTCCCATCATTGAAATCGATAAACGGCCCGTCGGTAACGGCGTGCAAGGTCCAATTGCCACCAAAATCATGGATACTTACATCTCCGTGTGTCGGGGCGAAAATGCCAAATATTTGAAATGGTTGACTCCTGTCTACAAAAAACAACACTCAAAATTGCAATCTGCATTAGCCCCTGAGGCCATTAACCGATAAGGAAGTCGCATGAATAGACTGATTGCTCCGTTTTTTGCGTTTTTAGCTTTTTGTTCTTTCGCCACTCCCGCTTTTGCAGATGATGCTAAAACTGCGTTCTTGGGTTATATGCGCTCCGTCTACAATCCTCATAGTTTGAGAGACATAGCTCAATACATGCCTGAGAGGCTGGCCTCGGCCATGAACAACGCAAACAACCCGGAAGGCGAGAAGCAATCGCTGGACGCCTATAAAGCCCGTTATCTGGGTAATGTCAAATTCGATTTCGATCAAGCCGCTGATCCGTCTACCGTCCAGTTGTCTGGCAGTGGAATTGGCCGCAATGGCTGCCCGACTTCGTTTCAAGTGACGATGATGAAAGAAAAAGATGCCTGGAAAGTGGGCGAATGGGCCTATCAACCGGATCCAAACTGGGTCCGAGAACACAGCCGACCACAGCCACGCTGATTCGCTTTCGCTATTGCGCCGAGCGCTTGGATTCTGCCACCATCCGTGATGCGGCTGCATTATTTTCTTGAATGCCTTGCTTCAAAAGCACTTTGGCCAAACGGGTGAGTCTTTTAGCTTGCGATTTGGCTTCGGTTTGATCGAAACAGTCAGCATCGTGGTGCCAGATCAACTTCCATTCGTCGATCGCTCGATTGACCATAACCAAACTGGGTGCAGAGCCGCTTTTGTCGATTTTCGCCGAGATTGCCCGAGCGTAGAGGATGTGCCCTTGCGGATCACCAGGTTCGAATTGAACTGCTTTAGCCAGCTGTTTGATCGCTAGATCCAATTTGCCGTCGTGAATCGACTGCTGACCCTGAAAGCGCAGGGCTGAGGCTTCCGAGAG
>CAJCHQ010000064.1 GCA_903970295.1 Bryobacterales bacterium | reverse complement strand
CTTTTGCTCTGATGTTCTGAGCGGGCGAGTTTTTTCAGTTGTTTTTTGCTCGCCATTGCGGGAGTCGAACTTACACCCAATGTTTGGAAAGTAATCGTGTTGCTTGGTAACCCCTGTGAAGTTACGTCGAGTTGGTGATCGCCTGCTAGAAGATGGTTCGGGAGTGCAATCCTCAACTGCACGGGTGATGCCGCTAAAATGTGCCCGGGCAGTTGTCCGTCCACGGTCGCTCGAACATTGCCAGCCATTCCATCGAAGTTATGCCCGTCGACAACGATAGTGTTGATGTGAGATTGCACTGCCGTCACTTTGTCGATTTTTGGTGCTTGCTTTTCGGCTGCCACCGCCAGTGGTTGGAAAATTTCCACCGTCGTCGGCGAATTCTCCGGATGCGCCGCCAGAGTGACGTTCAGAGAATGCCCCGGTACGGCATCTTCGGCAATCCTGAAAGTGTGTTGACCGTTGCTATCAGTGATTGCGGTCTTGCCGTTGAGACTTAGTTCGACGAAAGCCTCACCTCGGTGTTTGCTGTCCATCACACTGATTGTGATTGTTTGTCCAGCGAGGGCCCGCTCCGGTGCCACGAGAAACGCCTCGTCGCTGGGCACGCGGACCGAAACGGGCATTGGGGTCGTTCTTAGTTGGCTATTGTCGGTGGGCGAATTCTCGTCACTTGGAAACTGTTCCGGCTTGCGGCTAGGCATGACAAATGAATTCGATACAACGGATTTGTTCAGCCGTTCCATTTCTGATTGCGATCTCAGCTCCAACTCCTTCAATGCTTTTTTGTAGGCTTCTTGCAATTCGCTAACGGTCATACCGTTGTCCAATTTTGTGGTGGACAAAGTGCTGGATTTGGTTTCTTTGATCGCCTTATTCATAATTTCTTGAACCAGGTCGAAAACCATGCGTTGCCCCGGATCAACGAGATCTTTTGCTGCTTCCGCTGCTTTCAAATCTTTGGTCATATCTTTCAAAACGGCAATCAGTGACTGATCTGGAAGAACTGCCGAGCTTGTGACCGTTTGCTCTCCACTTTTGGAATCGCTTTTCTCAACTGTCGCTGTGGTATCGCTCTTCTCAACCGTGGCTGCGGTATCGCTTGCGGTGCTTTTGTCGGGCTCCCTCTCTGCAGCCAGCTTATTGCCTTGCTTACTGTTTTCGGACAGCTCGTTGTCCTGCTTAGCGCTATGATCAGTGGCTACTTTCTCTTGATGCCTGGCTACTTTCTCTTGATGCCTGGCTTCTTTTTCTTGATGCCTGGCCTCTTTTTCTTCTTGCTTCGCTACTCTCGTTGATTCTTTGCTTTGTTCTTTCGCCTCTTGCTTTTGCAGTTTCAGCCGTTTCTTCTCCGCTTTTTCCAGATCTTCATAAGTCGGCGCCGGCGTTTTCCGCGTCTCGGTTGGTGAAGCGAAAGCAGTGGGAGCGGTGCCACCACTTTGGCCATTATCACTTCTGCTTTGTTCTGCCTCTGCCCGAACTGCGTTGTGGCTGCCTGACCAGCCGGCGGTCAATGTCAGAGTGCCGATTAGTGCCACAGCCCGGGCTTGCCAACGATGATTCAGGAATCCGTTTAAGCTCATCGAAACCTCACTCTGTCCTGCCGAAAATGTCTTCGTAGATACCAATGGTTTCCTGGGGCGTCAATCCGTAGCCTAAATAATGACCGTCCAACTGAATTTCAAAATGCAAATGTGGATACTTCGTCCTGCCGGACAAATTCTGCCCGGTTCCGGATACACCGATAAATCCAACCACATCTCCTTGCTTAACAAATTGATTGACCTTCAAATTGGGCTTTATTTTATCCAGATGAGCATACCTTGTTATTAAAGAATTGCCGTGATCGATCCAAACCTGGCATCCTCGCAGAAGGTTTTCGTTCGCTTCCGACGTCTGATGCGCCCTCAGGCACTCATTCATCACCCGGGAAAACTGCTGGGCGTTCATGTCGATGAAATTAGCATCGCAGCGAATTACTTTGCCGGCGTCAGCTGCTCGCGCCGGGGTTCCCATTTGAATTTTGACTTTGGCGCCTTGATCGTTGAAAAAGTCGACACCCGCGTGAACACCGTAGCGATAAAGCCTTCTTGCTCCAGGATAAACCCCCGGATGCCTGGGTAATCGCATTCCCGCAATGGGCATGACCAGTCCGTCCAGGCGGCTGTCAATCAACTTCGGTTCATACTTATATTTCCAGCTGTCTGATCCTTTGATGCTCCGAAAGGTCAGTGAGCTGCCATTAACAATCCAAAAACCATCAGCTTGAGGGTAGAGTCCACGCAGATCTGACTCGCGAGGGAAAAGGTACTGGCTTACTTTGCCAGATGTTTTGTCGTAAGCGAGCACGCGATTATTTTCTCTTTCGACGATGAATAAAGGCGCACCGGCAGCAGTGGCTAGTCTCGACGGGCGGCAACCTGCCAGGCGCTTGCAAGGCGTGGATAACTGCTTCGCCACATGCCCTGGCTCGATCTCTGAAAATCGCGTTATGTAGCCGGATCGCTTCAGAACGTACAGGTCACCGTCATAAGCCAATGCGATTCCATCGCCGACGTAGATCTCCCCGGGTTTAACCCGCCAGGGAAGAATTTGTCTAAATAATTCTTCGGGTTTTCTAGTTTTAGCCTTCACTCTCCAGAGTTCATTGCGTTCGGGATCGAGAACAATTATTTGTTCCTTGACGTTTGCCAGATCGATGAAATCAGGATCTGGCTCGCCGGCCAAAAAAGGCGCATTGGCGCGAAATATACCCCACTTGTGCGAATCGATGGCGAAAGTGAAAAGATCGCCGGCTTTGTCCACAATCACCAGTGAATTAGTGGTGGCGGAATAGACGAAATTGACGAATTCCTGAACCGGAACTCCCTCAATGGCGTTATGTTGAAGATCAAAACGCTTTCCGACTAACGTTGTCGCCGCCTGGATCGACCTCACGTCTGAGGCAACGATCCAGACACAATCGGTGCCTAAGAAACAAATTTGACCGCCAATCGGCAAAATCGCGCAGGGCTTGAAAGGCTTTTGTTCACTGTCGACCAGATTGACATCGAAAGTCTTGGTCAGGGCTTGTGAATGCTTTTGCGGTGCGCGCGTGAGGGATGCGGGAACGGTTGTGGGGAGGGTTTTGGCAGCGGATGCGGGAACGTTGGTGGGGACGGTTGTGGGGGTAAGCGAGGAGGCGCTTGCCGGCGGTTTGATTCTTTCCGGTTGCGCAGGCGAAGGCACCACATTCAGTGCAGCCATCGCCGCCAAAACGAGCAATGCAACTGCGGATAATGCCAGAAAAAAATTAGGTATTCGCTTGACCGAACGAAGCGAATCAGCGCTTGGCAAAGATTTCTGTTTGATTTCGGGATTCAAAGCAGCCCAGAACAATTCTCACTATGCAACGTAATAGTATCTCTTTTTGGCGACGTACGGCGTATTTCGTACCCTTTACAAGGGTGATCATTTTTTCGTTCCTGGCAGTGATTAAGCAATTGCTCAACCGATATCGGTTGACCGCTCAGTCACCGACAGCCTCAGCCCTGAGTCTTCAAAGCCGGCGCCTGTGGGCTTTAAGGCATGCTCAATGGCCGGCTGGCAAGGGACTTATTCTACCGGTGCCTGTGGCGCCGGTGGTTTTTCGAAGTGCACAATCGATGAATCACTGATCACGAAGTGATCGCCGACTTTTTCGACAGTGTAATTGACGTTATACGTGTCTTGCTGGCTGCGCAGGAGGGCGTTATTGGTTTCATCGTAAAACTTGCTCAGTTCCTTGACCTTGGCCATGACCGAATACTTTTTACCCTTGATCAACTCGGTGCAATTGCCGATATCCACACCCATTGGCTGCATGTCGTAGTACTTATGATTTTTGGCCAACCATTTGACTCCGTTTGTTTGAATATCCAATGCTTTTCCTGACAGGACTTTGGACAACTCGGAGGTGTCACGGGTTTTCACTGCCACTTTCTTGACTTGCTGCCAATTCTGAATCAAATCCTGAAACTGGCCTTTCAAACCTTCGGCTGGAGTAGCTCCGACCTCGGCACTTGGGGTCGAGCCTTTTCTGACTTTGGTAGCGCCAGTGTCACCATTTCTGGTGGCATCAGCCGGCGGTGTCGGGCGGCCAAGCATTGCCTGAAGTCGTCGCCGCGTGTCGCTAACGTTCTCCGTTGAATTATCGTCATCGGAAGTGGTTGAAGTGGCGATGCCAGCGGCGTGATCTCGAATTGAATCGGCCGAGGCTTCGCCATTGTTGACGATGATATTGAAACCAGTTTTGCCTGTAGGTTTGACAAAAACCAAATAGCGGCCGGCTGTAAGATTTTGCTCACCGGTGCCTTTGGTCAGAACTTTAGTTTTGATTTTTTCCAGGTCGGTGTTGAAATCTGCAATTCGGGCCGGGCGCGTGCCCAGAGCTTCCAGCAAAAAATCAGAAGTCATTTCCAGTCCCAGAAAATCGCGCGCAGGCCGCCCGGTTAATTGCATCTCAACTCCGGTGACTTTCCGTTGGCGATTGGTTTTCAGTTTAATCGTGTCTTTTGCATCGTCCACGAGTTGGCTGCTGCCAGCGTCTTCGGCGACTCTGAATGGTCCCACCCCGGGCCATAGCCCAGCCGAAACTAAGGCGCTTTTAGCAAAGGTATCGATTGTGCAAAGTGTGGCGGCAGCGGCGACTTTTTTACCTCGCGGCTTGGCTGACTCGCCACGACCTTTCGGACGCTCCTCGGTATTGCCGGATGTCTCGGCTGCAGGCTTCGTGTTGTCCTGGCTGCCAGTTTCGCCTGGGTTGCTCAGCGGCGGCGTCGTGTCAGTACTCATACTGGCTTGGGTCTCAGCGCTCTCGGCTGGGGCAGCATTGGCTGTGTTTGCGCCCTCTGCACTCGATTGAGTGGCATCGCCACCGTTGTTAGGCGATGTCTTCGAATCGCTCGTTGCTTGGCTTTTAGAAGTCGTTTTTTGCTGATCGCTCCAAACCGAGTCCATCTCGCCACCCTGCGCCTGGGCAGCGGAACTGAGCCAGATAAAGCTTGTGGCGGTCAGCAAAGACCGGGTTAGCAAACGAAACGACTTGATGCGAGCCATTTAAGCTGCTCCTTCACGCTATCAACTTAGGTTTTAACATACTTCAAGGCTATTTCGAAAGGTGTTCTTGGCAAGCCGGGACGCCCAAAATCGAGATGCCCAATTCTCTCAGCATTGATACTACCCTTGGTATTGGCAGTCCGATCACATTCGTGCAACAGCCCTCGACTCCTGCTACCAGGAGTGATCCAATGCCCTGAAGAGCGTAAGCGCCGGCTTTGTCCATGGGCTCGCGAGTGGCGATGTAAGCAACAATTTCAGTTTCTTGTAACTTTCTAAAGGTTACGTGAGTTTGCTCAACTGTCGCCAGTCGTTCGACCGAGTTGTCAGCCCGCTTGGAGACAATATGGACGCCGGTAAAAACTATGTGTTTACGCCCAGACAAAGCAGTCAGCATTTTTTTTGCTTCAGCATCATCGACTGGCTTGCCGAGTAATTTTCCGTCCAGCACAACCATTGTATCTGCACCAATCACGACAACTTCGCCGCTTTCGTTTTCGACAGATCGGAAAATGTCTTCCGCTTTTTGTTTAGCCAGATTGCTTACCTGTGTTTGCGGATCCAGTTTCTCGTCGATTGTTTCTTCCAATAGGCTGGGCATGACTTCGAACTGCAATTCGATGCTTTTCAGAAGTTGCAATCGACGTGGCGAAGACGACGCAAGGATAATGCGGGTTGCGGACTTTCTGGGCTGATTTGCACCGATGCGATCGGCAGTTGAATTTGTCATTTCAAATCGAGTTCGAATACTTGAATGCGTTTGTTGCCTTTGTCGGCGACGTAAAGCAAATCGTTAGCCACGTCTATACTGACGTCGGACGGTCCTAAAAACTGACCTGGTAGGCTGCCTCTGCCGCCAAAGCAAGAGAATACTTCACCATTTGGTGTGAAGACTTGAACGCGGTGATTGAGAGAATCCAAAACATATATTTTGTCGTTTTTGCCGACAGCGATGCTGCGCGGCACGTTGAATTGCCCGGGACCTGTGCCTTTGCTGCCGAAAGTTCGCACCAGTGTGCCGGCTTTGTTGAAAACAAGGATGCGCGAAGTACCATAATCGGCGCAATAGAGTTGATTCAATCGATCGGTTGTAATTCCTGTCGGCAATTGGAATTGACCGGCTCCGTCACCCTTGCTGCCGATTGTACGCAGCCATAACCCCAGCTCTGCTTGCAAAACCTGAATCGCGCAATTCTCGGCATCAGACAAATAAAGGGTGTCGGCAGAATCGATGGCCAGTCCTTGCAAGCCACCAGACTTGCCCTGAATGTTCATGAACTCGCGTTGGAAAACGCCGCGACTATCAAAGACTCGCACATACGGATCGCTGCTGTCGCATACGTATATGCGACCTTTATTATCGACAGCAATGGCGCTTGGCTTTGAGATGCGGCCACCACCGGTGATACTATTGGCCGACTCTGTTTTATTGGTGAGATCGCCGGTCCAGCGACCATCAGGGCTGAACAGATGGATCAAGCGTGAGCCGGCGTCAGCGACAATCAATTTATTGGTGCTGTAGCAAATCGCAGTCGGTTCAATCAACCGTGATTGATTTTTGCCTTGCTTGTCGAAGATATAGAGGGGTTTGAGCACTTCCGGCAAGCCGAACGATCTGGTCGGTGCGTTTCCAGCTCCCGGCGATGCTTGCAGATGACTTACTTCGTGGCTACGAGGTGTATCGAAGTAGGACAAATCTTGCTTGGCGTGCAGACCAGGACTGGCCCTGCCCATGTCGGAAAGGCTGCCGATGCCTTTTTGCGGCGCACCAGTGTTGGCCGACTTTGACTGAAATATAGCTGGACTTTCCGGGTTGGTGATATTGGCTAGATTGGCAATTTGAATCGTTTCGTATTTGCCGGTTTCCGCGGAGGAAGGCATTTGCTTGTCCAATGATTCTTCGTAATCGCGGGCAAATTCCGGAACCGAGCGATAGCGATCGCGTGCTCGTTTACGCAGGGCTCTGGCGACACATCCGGAGGTTTCGACACCGATAAAGGGCACCAGTATGTGCAGTGGTTTTTCTTCTTGCGAAACAATTTTGACGATAGTTTGAGCGATGCCTTCACCGGTGAAAGGCAACTGCCCGGAGAGCGCTTCGTAGCTGACGACTCCGAGTGAAAAAATGTCAGCGCGATGGTCGACGTTTTTCGCGTCTTGCAATTGCTCGGGTGAGACATAGGCCAGAGTGCCCATCATCACGCCAGTTCTGGTCAGATGTGTTTCTTCGAAGTCGGCGACACGAGCGATACCGAAATCAGTGATTTTGACCGTACCATCTTTAAGGATGAAGATGTTGTCAGGCTTGACGTCACGATGGACGACATTCATCGTGTGCGCAAAGGATAATCCCTCGGTCACCTGGGCCAGGATCGGCCAGAAATCTCTGGCACTCAGCCTGCCTCCCTTTATCTCAAGGTAACGGCGGAGACTGTGGCCGTCGAGGTATTCCATGACATAGAAAAAATTGCTGCCTGTCGTGTCGACATCGAATACGGTGACAATATTGGGGTGGTTGAGACGTTTAGCCGTAGCTGCTTCTCTTTTGAAGCGGTCGCGAAATTCGCCTTCTTTAGAGGGATCTATATTGGTCAGAACCAGCTGCTTTATGGCCACGATTTTATTGTCATCAGGACTGAGGGCCTGATAGACGATACCCATTCCTCCCCGACCGATTTCCGAGAGGATTTTGTACTGACCAAAATCGCCAGTCATGCTGGGCTATTCCACTACGAAAACTAATTCGGTTTTGCCGAATGTAATTCTATCGCCTGGGAAAATCTGCTTGCGTTCGCTCAAAACTTCACCGTTGAGGAGAGTGCCGTTTGTCGAACCCAGATCCTCGACCCAATAGCCACCTTGCATTTGCAGCACCCACGCGTGGTGGCGTGATATGTAGTGATCGCTCGCCAGGGAAATATT
>CAJCHQ010000063.1 GCA_903970295.1 Bryobacterales bacterium | reverse complement strand
TGTTGTGGCGGCATCGAGGCTGGGCCTGGCTGAGGCATAGGCGGACGCATCTGCCCCTGACCGGGAGGCTGTTGCCCTCTAGCTTGCTGAGGCGGATCTTCGTGCGGGGCAGCAGGCAATTTTGATCTAGCGGCCAAAAGTGGCGAACGCAATACGTTAGGATCGTTTATTTCTTCGTATTCGTCCGGTTCGTAATAATCGTCGCCCGAGTCAGCTGAATCGAACAGTGGCGAATGCAATTTGCCGGGACGGCCGCCAGAGGCTGGTGGTGCGCCAAAACGACCACCTTGATTTTTTTGACCGCGCACATGCTCAGGTGATTGCTTCGGTCTGGGCACGTCGAAATCGTCATCACCTTCGAGTAAAGGCGAGCGCAAATGCGGCCGGCTGCCTGTCTGAGTCGGCAGATCGACAGGATCTGAGACTGGTGCTCGGTTGCGGTGCGGAAAATGGCTGGTGCTCTTTTTGTCTCGTAACGGAAAGTCTTCTTCGTAATCTTCTTCGTCGTCAGCACCTCCCAACAGTGGCGAACGCAATCCGCCTTTTCCTTTGGGCAAACCTTTAGCCGGTTTCGCCGGGGCGCGCATCGGCAAATCGTCGTCATCATCGATGTCGCCGCCTCCCAAAAGGGGCGAGCGCAGCCCGCCCTTGGATTTGGCAACGGGCTTCGCGTTTCGATCCGGCTCGGGATATGAGGGCGGATAATCATCTTCATCATCGCCCTGCAAAAAAGGCGAGTGCAATTTAGGTCGCTTCGGCGGCGCCGAGTTATGTTCATCCATATATTGATTGCCGCCTGGGTTAGGAAAGCCTGGTTGGGGCGCGCCCTGTCCCGGCGACTTAGCCGAAGCAGGGGGCGAAAATCTCTGACCACATTCTAAGCAAAAGCGTGCCTGATCGTCGTTCGACACGTGGCATACCGGGCACTCAATCACTTTTTAAACCTCAAAATTTTAAGTGCAAGAGAAAACTTCAGGCTATAAAAGCCGCGAAACACTTTTCCTAGTGTAATGCAAAGGTCCTCTCCCCGTTATGGAATTCTAAGCAGATTCAAATATGAACCGTCCATCACGTTTATCTGCCCGAGCATCAACTTAGGGGTGCCTGAGTCGGCCCGATAGATCCGGCAATGGCCAAACGGAAGCCGAACAATTTTCCACCCTAGGAGTGACGAGTGCGAGCGATTCGCCAGAGAATGGAGGCGCGGTCCTATTGATTTCTCAAATTTGCCTAATTTGTTTAGCCAAATTCCCATGCTAGACTGGCGAACCACGTGCCGCTTGACTGCTTAGGGGCAAAATCAGGCGGAACGCGGCAGGGACTTTAGTCAGACGTTATCTACGAGAGTGGGGAAATCAATGAATCGCTGCGTTCTTCCAGTCGTGATGAGTGCACTTATCGGCTTGGGCAATCTGCCGATTGCTCTGGCTGCCTCGAGTGAACCTCAACTCAACTTCAAGATTTACAGCCCGGAGTCAAACGATTCGGCCAAAGAGGAGGCAACCACGGCTCCCGCCGAAACTCCGGCCCCAGCGGCTGAAGCAGCGGCACCAGCGGGAGCGGCTGAGGCGACAATGCCTGCCGCCAGCACCGATTCATCCCCTCCTGCAGCTGACGCCGTTCCGGCACCAGCCTCGTCACAGGGTTACACACCACCGGCGGCTGAAGCCAAAGGGGCCGAAGCCGCACCTGATGCCAGTACTAGCGATGCGCCGACACTGAGACCGGAAGCGCCCACTCCAGCTGCCGAAGCCAGCCCAGCTGCCGAATCGAAGAGTTCGCTGCAAGCAGAGACACCGACTGAAGCTCCAGCTGCCAGCACGGCGGCAGCTCCAGCCAAGACCGATGATTTATCAAGCACCGAAGCCAAGGCTGGCACCATGAACGGCGAGGCTCAAACCTCTTCGGCCGACAGCTCTGGCACAGATGACACCAAAAAAGCCGAAGGCGGGGAAAAAGCCGACGGTGGCGAAAAAACCGAGAAGACTGCAGATGGCAAAGCACTGCAGGGCTATATCCGAGTAGTGCCCGAGGGAACCAAAATCCCAATCATTATGGATACGGCAGTTGATAGCGATACAAGCCAAGAAGGCGATGAATTCACGGCCAGAACCTCCGAAGATCTGAATATCGATGGCGCTGTCGCGGTGCCTGCCGGCTCGATCATCAAAGGACGCATCGCCCAAATGAACGCTCCCAAACATTTGGATCGTTCAGGCTCTGTGGCACTTAAATTCGATACAGTGACAACACCGGACAACCGTCAGATTCCTCTTGTCGCCAATCTGGTCTCCCACGGCGGAGTGGTTCACGCCCGTCGAGGCTTGAAAGACATCGCTATTGACAGCAGCACGGTGTTGATTCCGACCCTGGTCGGTCTGGCCATCGGCGCAATCGCCGGCAAGAGCAACTCATCTACGAGCACTTCAACCACCTCGACCAGCACCAGTTCGATCACCAAGCCGGAAGCGGCAATGATCGGGGTGGGAATTGGTCTAGCCGTCGGTGTCGCCATCCTCTGCGCCAAGAAAGGCAAAAAAGTCGACGTGCGCCCCGGCGACGAGCTGAAAATCCAGCTCTCCGAAGCGCTGCGCATGCCGATGATGTAGGTCGATGCTCAATCTGCATCTTCGCCCTGCTAATGGCCTAGTGTTTACCCCAATTTTTTGCCAGGGCTTTGACGGGTTAGACGCCCATTCAAAGGACGCAGTAATAATTTGTCGCCCATCTTATGATGACTTTGACGTGTTGCTCGTGGCAACTCTGGGTAATCTGTCATTGGTGGCTGTAAACGCCGCAACCGGAGCCAGGGAAATGCCGTAGGCTCCGGATTCAGTTTCAGAGGAGGAGGCGAATCTTCAAAAGGTCGTTCGTTAGCCGGCAAATTCCTGGGCACATTTTCGTTGCAAAAGACACAGCCAGCCAGACTTAAACACCCATTGTGTTATACTTAACCAGTTGTTAAGAAAGATGCATTTTGCATCCGTATAGCATTCCTTTCGCACTGAAGTGTTTACTAGAAAAAGCTGGTATCCAAATTGAGATTTGGACATGAAGTTGGAGAGCGTGCCTATCGAGTTCCGGCAGTGGTCCTATTGAAAGACGTCCCAATAGTGAGTGCCCGCCAGAAATGACTAGTACATCCGCTCGGTCAGCTAATCCTAAAAAACCGCCACGCGACCCGAATACAGCCGCGATGCTTTCGCTGTTGCCAGGTCTAGGTCAAATTTATAACGGCGAAACCAGAAAAGGCTATCTCTTTCTGGCTGTCAGCGCCATCAACTTCTGCACGGTAATGCTCTTGCTGTTCACTGACCAGATCTTGCGAGGATTGGTCGACTTTGGCAAAGCATTTCACATGCTGCCTAACCGAGAGCTGATCGGCTCGATCCAGCAAGTTCATTTCGGCAGCCCACCGTCACTGGTACTGATTGGTCTGGTTCTATCTTTCGTGGCCTTCGCCGTGAGAGACGCGTATGACCACGCCACTCTGACGCAAAGACGACATATATATCCGGAATATGTGATGCAGATGACGGAGGCCGCTTCTGGCTCCTACATCTTCCACATCTCGGCCATGGTTTCCACATTCATCCTCGCCTTTTTCTTTCTGATTCCGCCGCCGCCGCGAACGCAGGTGACGGATATAGAATTCATTCAAAACCAGGAAGAAACCAAGAAGAAAATCGTTTCACAGCGTAAAGCCGAACATAATTCAGAAAATCGCGGTAAGCACGAAGAAAAGCCGATTCAAGCCTCTTCACCCGCACCTAAAGCCCCGAGTAAAGCGGCGCCTGCGGCTAAACCGACACCGAAGCCGGCCGAGAAACCAACTCCGACTCCGCATCCCACACCTAGCCCGCGGCCGACACCGACTCCGACGCCTCATCCGTCGCCGACCCCGAGTCCAACTCCCAGTCCGCATCCAAGCCCTTCGCCGACTCCATCACCCTCACCCAAGCCCACCCCGGCACCGACTCCGGCACCAACACCTTTCGTTCATCCCAGTGCCACTCCTTCGCCCAATCCTTCGCCGACCCCGGCACCGATGGCAGCCAGTCATGGATCCCCGTCACCAGCACCAGCACCGCGCGTAGGTGCAGGTGGTGCTCACGGTGCAGCCGCACCTTCCGCACCAGCCCCGGTATCAATAGCATCCGGAGACGCCGGTGGTGGTAACCCGACTCCTGTACCGACTGCCGGTGGTGGTTCACCTAACCGCGGCGGTGGCAGCGGTCCAGCTCCTGCACCAGCCCCGACGCACGCCGGTCATGGCGGTGGTGGCGGCGGCAGCGGTCCGGCCATGGTCATGCCCAGCGTGCCCAGAGCCTCAGGCGGTGGCGGTGGTGAAGGATTGAAGGGCAATCCCGATGCCAACAATAATCGTGGACCTTCTAACACAGCTGCTCAAGCTGATGTCGACTTCGGTCCTTACATGGCCGACTTGCAACGCCGTATTAAGCGCGCCTGGTTTCCCCCGAAAGGAAATGAAAGCAAGCGCGTAGTCGTTATCTTCAAAGTCCACCGCGGTGGCGAATTGTCAAACCTGCGCATCGAACATTCATCCGGTGTAGCAATTGCTGACAACGCCGCTTTGAAAGCGGTCGAAAATGCCGCACCATTTAGGCCATTGCCGGCTGGTGCTTCGGACGACGTCGATATTCAATTCACTTTCGATTACAACGTGTTCACAGGAGGAGGCGGGGGCAGCTTCCGCCGATTCTGATAGACTCATTTGGTTCGCCCATTCAGGAGAAGAGATGGAAAGCAAATTCTTTACTTATTTCATCCAGTTCATGATCAATGACTGGTTCGCTTCCATACCAATTACGATCTGCTCTGTCCTCACGGTCGCGGTGACAATCGAGCGCTATCTTTACTATCAAAAAAATAGAAGAGATGTAACCGCGTTCATTCACCAGCTTCAACGCGACCTGGAAAGCCAACAACTGCAGAAAGCACAAGCAAGCTCTAGCCGACTCGGCGGAGTAGTTGGTGAAGTTGCAGAAGAAGGCGTTCGACTGATGGCTGACCAGAAAGAAGACTTCTCCAAGGCATTCGACATTACGGTAGGTCTGGTTACCCGCAAACTGGAAAAGAATCTGGCTATTTTGGGTACGATTGGAGCCACCTGTCCATTCTTGGGACTGTTCGGAACAGTGGTCGGGGTTATTTTCACACTAGACCAACTGGGCGCCGCGGGCGGTGGC
>CAJCHQ010000062.1 GCA_903970295.1 Bryobacterales bacterium | reverse complement strand
TTAGATGGTCTCAAAGGCACATTGGGTAAAGGCACATTCTCCCTCAAAGGCACTGCCGGTATCGACTCCAAAAGCCCGGTTGCACTGCAAGCAGAGGCAACCAGACTCGATCTCGACGAAGGCAGAAATCTTTTGGCGGCTTTGAAGATCAAAATACCAGAGACGGCAGCCGACCGCATGCAGGGTGAAGTGAAGTCGGCCGATTTAAAAATCACTGGTTTGGTGGGTACGCCGCAAATGAGCCTGAAGGCAGAAATCGCCGACATCTATGTGCAGGATAAAGCCAAGTCTCGAATTTTCAATTTGGATGGCGGCACGGTTTTGTTCGACAAAAATGTCGTTACTCTCAACGCCTTGAATGGTCACATCGGCAAAGGCGATTTCAGCATCAGCGGGCAGGCTGTAATGACTAACAAGCCGAACCTGGACATCGTCTTGAAAGCAAAAACTTTGGATATTTCCAATGCCAAGGCTGTGCTCGACGACCTGAAATTAGAAACACCTTTGCTGGCAGAATCATTGCTGGTCGGTGTCGTAAAAAGTATTGAACTGACGATTCAAGGCAACGTCAAAACCCCTTCGATCACGATGTTCGCTCAACCTCAAGATATTTTGTTCGAACCGCTTGGGTCCCATCGACCGTTGCATATTCAGGATGGAAAAATGTCTTATGCCCACGATACTCTGGGCATGGAAGATGTGCAAATCAAGACTGACAAGAGTAGTTTAAAAGTCAGTTTGAGCGTCGACGAACTTTCGAAAAAGAACAGCCTGGTGAGCAAATTGTTAATCCATTCACCCGGCATGGATCTAAGCGACCTTGGTGCTTTTTTGTCCGCGGAAAAGACACCGCCAGTAGTGCGAGATCAATATTTGAGCCTGTTGCAGAGAAATTTGATTGTTTCGCCTTCCGGTCAATTATCCGGCTACCTCGTTTATAACGCTAAAAAAGGTACGGAAGCTACCTCGAAAGGGAAGATGCGCGCTCAAGCCCTGGCCGCAACGATTGCTGGCTTCCCTATCACCGAAGTCAACGGCACCGTCAGCGAAGCCGACAATGTTCTGGCGCTGAATCAAATGCAAGGGAGATTGGGGCAAACGAATTTCAATTTGAGCGGTAAAGTCAGTGACGTGAGCATTGCCGACAAGCGCTCATACGATCTCAAAGTGACAAGTTTGGTGGCACTCAACGACTTTCTCTATCAGCTCGGCTGGAACTCGCAACTAGGGCAAGTCAGCGCTAAACCAATCGCCTTCCAGGGCACGCTGACGGGTACAGAAGGCGCACGCATCCTCACCTTCACAGCGCAAGCCGATAAGAATTCGCCATTGACAATCAAAACGCCAATGGGTGGAGTTAGCAAAAATGCC
>CAJCHQ010000061.1 GCA_903970295.1 Bryobacterales bacterium | reverse complement strand
CGCCTGCGCCCACGCCCGTGCCGCAACAGCTCGAGACGCCACCACCGCCGCTGCCACCGCCCATCCAGCAACAGCAGTTCGAGACGCCACCACCGCCGCCTCCACCGCAGTTCATTCCGCCACCTATGTCGATGCTCTATCCGCCGGTAGTTCTCTATCCACCGCGCCCGCCACTAGGATTCTACATTCAATTCGGTCATCCGCGCCATTATCCACCGCCCCTGTACGGTGGTGGCGGAGGCTACGGCGGCTACGGAAATTGCCCACCTGGTTACGGTAGCGGACTGTCGATCAACATTGGTGGAGGCGGCCGCTATCATCGTGGCGGGCGCTAATTAGCCGATTTCCAATTCGAGAGTATGCTCACTGCACGGGTCGCGCTCGGGGTGGGGAAATTACCAGAGCTAAAGGCGAAGAACTGGCTAACACAAAGCTCTCAATGGGATTCGTCCCATTCCACAATGACGACTTTGATATTACATTTTAAAATGTTCGGGGGAACATCGTAAGGAAGTCAGTCGCATGGCTGGAGAGATCTCAGAAGCACCGGTTACTAAAATAGACGGCGGCCCGCAACTCAATACCGACGCCTATCAATACAACAGTCAGCCCACCGTCAAAGCAGCTGTTTCAGGCACGTCAGACTCGAGTCGAACGACGACAGATACAGTCGTATCAGGTCAAACAGTCGCCCCAGTCAAACTGTCGAAACAGTTGGCGGCGCCTATTCCGGTTAGAGCAGTAATGCAGGCAACGCTCAGAACAAACGGTCAGACACCAACCGTTGTCACAGGGCTGGACCAACAAACCGGCGGCGGAAGCGGTTCCCAGAGAGTGGGCAATTGCAATTCGATCAATTACGGTGACTCAGGCAGCAGCGCGCATGCTTATGATTCCTGGACTGCGGGAAGCGATCGCAGCCATGCCGCCCAGGGCAGCCTGGCCCAACAGTGGTGGCAGGCCAGCGATCAGGCGCCGACTAACATTCAAACCGATCAGCAGAATCTCTACAGTGTGCAATTCGGAGACAGCCTCAGCGCAATTGCAAAACGTGAGCTGACTACCGAAGGCAAAGCTGTCACCAGAGAGAATCTAAAAGCAGAAGAAGATCTGATCGTCAGTCTCAACGACTGTCATTACCAAAGTCTCGATAACAACCGTGATGCAATCATGGCTGGTTGGAAACTGCTTTTGAAAACCGACGCGACACCTTCGCCCAATCAGGCCCAAACCGAGCAACCCCTGCCGGCGCCTGGAAACGTCCAGCCGGAGAATTTGACAATACCGCAGTCTGGCACCAATGTCGATTATATGCATCATTACACGGCGATCGCTTTGATCAATCCGGAAAGTCATTTTCACTTCACGCCCTCGCAAGGACCCAATGCTCAAAAAGACATCGATCTTTTAGCCACTGGTCAGGTGCAGCGCGGCGACGTCGTGCTCTACGAGCAGCCAGGCCAGCTTGCTCGCGTCGTCTATCTAGGACCGAACGATCATCGGCCGCCGAACAAGCAGATCAATCCTGATGGCACCGTTGGCCCGGTCACCGATCCTGCTTTCATCAACTGGACGAATAACGTACAGCGGCAAGCGGGTCAGCCGGAGCAGCCACAAATCGTGCTACCTCCAGGTTCGCCCGGGTATCGCAGACGACAAAAGGGCAGTCAACAAATCGAAAACTCCACGCCACAACCGATCGCTCAGCCCCTGGCTCCAGTGGCGGACCGGCACGCATTTAATGGACCGATCCCGCACTATACAGCCGTCCCTTTTAGTGCCGGCAGTCAGATTCTATTCTCGCCTGCAACCGGTAAATCTGCCGGCGCTCGCGTCGACGTAGCCGCATTAGACCAGGCTGACTTGCAATCGACGGATGTTCTGCTTGTACGTGATGGTGCTCTCGCTTCTGTCTATTACATGAACGGACACGTCGACAGTCGTCCGCCCAACAAACAAATCAAAGATGATGGCACCGTGGGCAGAGTCGCAGATCAAGAATTCACGGACTGGTCGCGCAGCTATTACGGAGCCAGCGCGGTAGCAGATACGCGTGCTGCCACCGCCCGACTGAGTCAAAACGACAGAGTCCAGGTTTTGCCCACAGTCGACGCGGTGCCTGCACCGATTGCCAAACCGCAGCCTGCCGCCACGACCCCGGCTAGCGACAGCCAGTCAAAAGAGCTGACGAGTGCCACTATCGACGCACCTTAAATGCGCTTTACGAAACTAACAGCGACCGATTGATCGACTGCTGTGCGGTCTTAAGGGAACAGCGGGTTGGTTGGAAAACTGGCGGAATTGCCGGCGGCGTTGACTCCGGCATTTTGATTACCCGGGTTGACCGGGCTGGCAATGCTGTTGCCTGTAGAAGCCGTGGTCGATGCAAAGCTCTGAGTAGTTGGTGCTGGAGTGCCGATGTTGTAGCTCGGCACTGTCGGGAAACCGGCTTGCTGGACAGTATTAGGCGAATTCAGAACGCTGGTAGGCTGGCTCAGGGTGCCCGTCGGACTGATTGAGCCGACCGGGTTGAGGTTGGTGTTTATCTGCTGCAAATTAGGCGGCAGCCAGGGATTGGAAGGGTTCTGAATGGTGTGGCGCGGATACCATGGTCTGACCGGACGCAGCGGTGACGACTGACCGAAAGACGCGACCGATGTTCCTCCTAGAGACGGTCCGCCAACAGTTGAGGCGGAAGTGGCACCCGGCGTCGTTGAGTTGGGATTGCTGCCCTGAGCATTGACCGGCTTCGGCAAACACGCGATGACTATGGCGGCGGTGCAAACAACGAGCTTGATTCTCATAATGGACCTCGAGCGGTCGATCACCGGAACGATTTCCAGGAGATCACAAAGTGGCAACAGCACAAAGACTGACACGGATCGTTGCCTGGATCAATTCTACTTTGTTAAGCCTGGCGAACTTATTGTTGGGGCTGTTGGATGGCGCCTTGAAGTTCCTTGAAGCTGACGACTTCAGGCATCGGCTTACCATCGGCACCCAGGATCAAGCTCTTGTCGCTATTGTGCCTGAGATCCAGAAAGAACAAAAAATGAAATGGGACAGGATTGGTAGGTCCGTTATCGGCAGCCGAGTGAATTGCTACTTGCCCGCTCACCTCAGCCGATATCGGTTGACCAGACGTGGGCGGTGGCTCGGTCACTTGCACTTGATCGATTTTGATCGCCGCTACTTGTCTTTGCTCATAAAGCAACTTTGCTGTTTGATCGATTTCTTCGTTGCTCTTACCAATCAACTCGCCTCTTCGCATCGCATCTATGACTGAACGAGTCAGCTCGCCGGAGTTGAGAAGTTGTGCAGTCGAGTCTTTGTAGCTGATGTAACTGGAATCGAGCAGATGTGCCGTGACGTTGCGCACGAATTGCTCGTAATTAGCTTTCACATCTTTGGACAATCCTTTGTTTGGATCGGGGCGAGTGACAAAGAGCATAAAGTTGAGAACCAGGCTGGCAAGCAATGCCAGACCGACCCAATAACGCTCGGCCACTTCTTTTACGCTTAAGCGTCTGACTCTCCAGTACATGGCTTGTCCTCCCTGTTCTTTCGCATCTCGGCAACTTTATTCAAAATCCACTTTACCAAGCAGCCAGTCTTTGTCCACTCGGTAAAAAGTAAGCAGAGCACTTGCAGTCACTTCCGGTCCTTTGCTTCGAAAGTGACCCGGCTCTCCTTCCGCCTCTACAACCTGCCGCGCAGTGACGCGGACAATTGCATCAGCTTCCGATTTTTTGATTAAATGAGCTTTTTCGATGACGCCGCGCGATCGTCCAAACCCAAGCCATTGCCATGAAAATACGTGTTTTGCCTCCTCTGCCGCAAGCTCCTCTAAACGCATCGTTGCCACCGTCTGCAGTGCCAGCCACATGAAAACCAGCAGACCGCAAAATAGAACAAACCACTTGTTAAAGGTAAAGATTTTCTCCATTGTCCAATCTAATCTAGTCTGGTCAGGTCCGGCTAACTAAAAGCCTAGCCTTCGTGTTGCAGTCCGAGATAATAGACTGCCCGGCGCGATGCGTCTGTGTGGCTGATGCTCGGGCTTTTTGCTTTTACCTCTTTGATCATTTCCTGGCGTTTAGGAATATCTTTGATCGGCTCTGAAGTGCAGATCCAGTAGTCCATCGGGCTGGGCACCAGACGAATGGTGCCATGCACGGCACCGACAATGAGCAAACATTGGCTGTCTCTGCGCTTTTCTTCGTCTTTCGAGAAATTCTCAATCGAAACTACTTCTGCATCAGTCAATCGCAAAGTCTCTTTGAGCAGCTTCAAATCACTGGGATCCTGACGCAAAATCAGCTTCATATGAGAGTTTTTAACGACCGAGTCGGCTTGCTCGGCTTGCCGGAAAAAGTCTTTCAATTGCTGCGTAATCGAGACCAGCATCATACCGTAGTGGCGGGCTCGTCTCGAGAGGTCATCGAGCAAGCGCGCTCCGGCTTTGAATCGCATCAATGTCGCCGCTTCGTCGATGATCGCCGCGAAGCGGATGCCGCGCATCTTGCATTCGGCTGCTCGTCGGCGAATGAACTCCGCCAGAATGAAGACGGAAATACGTTCCAATCTCGGTTCGTTCACTTCTCTGGTATCGAATACGATGAACAATTTTTCGGTGTCGATATTTGTATAACCATCCACCAAGCCACCGAAAGCTCCAGCCCGAGTGAAAAGTGATAATCCACGTGCAAACGTCTGCAAGCGATCGCGCTGCAACGGATCGACTTCGTCGGCCGCCGCTTGGGCAGTCACTCTGGCCAAATCAGACATGGTCGGCACTGTTTGGCGGAAATGGGCATCCATGTAAGCGACACGAATCAACCCGTCGAGCAGAGACTTTTCTTCTACATTCAATTCGTCTCGCCCTTCTGGTGCGAGCATCAAGTCAAGCAAAGAAAGCAGTGTGCTGATCTTGTCGGCGGAGGGCTCGCCGGCCTTGTCTTCGGGACCGAGATCGAAAGGATTGAGAATAAAGCCTGAACTGGGACCGAGGTCGACATAGGCGCACAATTCCGGACCAAGCAACTCGGTAATGAATCGATAAGCTCCGAATTTATCCACGGTTTTGTCAATCAAGACAAACCTCGTACCCAGAGGCAAGAGGCGCAAGATCAGCATCGAAACGGCGAACGATTTGCCGGCTCCGGTGGTGCCCACGACAAACATATTGTTAGCGTCTTTGCCAGCACCCCGGAAAAATGGATTGAGCAAAACCGGTTCTCGAGACGCAATCGCGAAGCCGAACGGCACGCCGTCAGGAGTGCCGCAACTGGCTGTGAAGAATGGCCAGAATGTACCAACGATTGGAGACATGACACGGTGGACGACTTCCAATTTATTCACGCCAGAAGCCAGGGTCGACTGCCAGGCGTCGAGTTGCAAGAGTTGACCGCGGTCGAATTGAGCGCCACGGTTTTTGAAAACGCGTCTAATTTCGTCGGTTTGTTGCGCCAATCGCTCAGGCGTATCGGCACTGGTTGTGATGTACAACGAAATGTCGAAGGCTTTGTTGGAACTGCGCAAGAAATCTTGAATGGCTGTAGCAGCGCGCCTGGTCGACTCCAAACCTTCCAAGTCGGGAGCATTGCCCAGCTGCGAACTGGCCATCACACCCAGATGATAATCGCGCTTCATTTTCGCTCGCACTTTATCCTGATCGCATGTGTGTATGAAAAGCGACAGAGTGTATTCGACAGACAGCGTGAGCAAATCAACCAGCCACCCCATCCAGGTTTCATGAGGAGGATGAGCCATGTATTGAGTGCCGAAATATTTGTTGTCTAACCAAATATGATTGTCGAATACTTTCAAAGCCGAATGCGCCAGACAAGCTGCCTCGGATACGCCTTCTCGAGATGGTGGCGCTTCCGGCTCTTTCTGGGCCAGAGATGGATTCAAATCAGCATAAAGCAAATTGCGCACTTGCGCTCTCGTCAATCTAGCAGGGCGCAAATTGGAAGAGCGCAATTGTTCGAAAGTGGTCGTCGTCAGACGATTGAGCGTTTCTAGAAACTCCTCGTGTTTCTGAATCGAGCGCCTGCCGTTCCAGGGTTTACCGGTAGCAGTTTTGCAATCAGGTGGTTGATAACTGACGACAACATAGAAATCGCGTTGCGGCACGAAGTGCACGTCTTGCACACGGCGAAACCATTTGTCGGTGTAATCGGCGTACCATTTCAAATAATCGTTATCGGTTTTGAGCAAAATTTGATAACGGGAAAGATATTCGTCAACCGGCAAGTTGCGCGCTTTGATGATGATTTGAATATCCGAGTCACAAGAATTGGCGAAAGAGGCGAATTGTCTCGCCATCGACTCGCGATCGGCTTCGTCGAACAACAAAGCATTGACGCCTTTGCAGATGATGTAACGGCGCATACTGCCGTCGGCGAGTATGACGAGACCTTCGTCATTGTCTTCGCCGGGAATATCGTAAATAAAGCAGACGTCCTGCCAACTATGTTCGCCGCGCTTGTCTTTGGGGCGGGCATCATCGTCGTCGCGACCGGGTTTTTCACCCAAGGGAATGAGATCGCGGATAGCAGGCGACAACCCATTATAGAAGCCACCTAAAATGTTCTGCAAAGACGGTCCGGGGGTAATCGGAATCGTTCGACCCACAGGCACCGGAGGCGTCCGCGGGGCTGAATCATCATCGTCATAGCGGCCGTAATTGCGACTGCTTGTATATTTCGACCTGTCTACCATTCGCCCCTTCCGCTAATGCGGTTTAGCTAGCATCTACATAGTTGGCGTCTTCTCGCTTTTTCACCTCAATTATATTCGGATCCGGATAAATCGGCGCCACTTCTGGTTTTGGCATATAAACCGTGGGCACAGCCTTGAGCCGATAGAGAATCAAATTTTTCCACCAGGTCCAGGGCTTGACTTCAGACATTTTGACCAGGGCCAGCATGATACAGATGATCAAGATAAAGACCAGAATCGGACCCGGCAAACCGTTCCACTTCCACTCTTTGGGGATCTGAGTGGAAATGCCGAAAGCCACCAGAAGCGAGAAAAACATCAAAATCAGCTGGATAATCGTGAAATCGAAAATCTTCAGCGGTTTGTTCAGGATGATTACTTTATGCGCTTGTGACATGCCTAAGCCTCAAACTGAATAGATTCAATATTACCTAATTCGCACAATTTCATCAGCTTTCGGGCCATGAAGGCGAATCTCGCGGGCAAAGCCGGAATCACATCTCTGAGGTGCTTCTTCGCGGCTTCGAAGTCGCCCGACCGGCGGAGCAGCTCTCCTATTAAGTATTCGATTTCGTGCCGCTTTTCAATAGGGCAGGAGATATCTATCAGAGATTTGGCAAAAGCATCTGCTGCCAATCGTCTGTACTCGCGCGCCTGAGGATGGGCACGAGCATCGTCAGCACACCAGGCGGCATGCAAGTAAAGCAAAGCGATGTTGTAGAAAGTACTACCACTGCGCTCCGCCCCCACAGCGGCAGACCGATATTGCAAATGTGGTGTGGAAGCCGGCTGGTTGAGAACGGCTTCTTCGCTAGTCGGCTCGAAGTGATCGATCCAGTCAGCCCGACCACAGCTGGGGCAGGTGCAGACAGCGTATGGCTCGAATTGCTCGTATTGTCCTTGAAAATCTTGCCTCAATTCGCTATTGCGTTTGCCCGAGTCATAATGCACGGGCACCTGGCGGGAGTTGAATTTGACTCCGCAGTTTGGGCACTTGACTCCAACTGTGCTGAGATACATTTTTCTCTGCTTTCTCCATGAACGGAGTGGTTGACTCCGTCATTCTAGCCAACTCAGGTACTGGTCGGCATATTGTTGATGTCGGCTAAGTCAGTGAGGTTTTTCTTCTTCTTGTTGCGCTTGTCAGCCAGGGCCAACTGCTCTTGCAGAGACAGTGCGGCTGTCTCATTCTTAGCGGCAGTTTCATTCTCTTCCTTAGCTTGAGCTTCTCCAGCGGCTTTCTGTTGTTGAGCCTGAGCCGATTGTTGAGCGGCTGAAGAGGAGCCTTTGCCGACCGAGCCCGGCTTCTGATTGTACTGATCGCCCAGAGCCGCTTTCAAGGGATTGACCGGGGACTTAGAAGCATTGGCAGCGCCGAAGGCGACAGCGGCGACGCCGACTGCCCCAATCGACTTAGCTTCCGTACTGGTAGTTGGGTGATTTTCGGTCAGTCCGGCAGTACCACCGGTGACGGGCGCATCGGCCACGAGATCGGTTGAAGTCTGCTGGGTCACGGTTGGCTGGTTATCCATGCCATTTGCGGCAACGGTCGGTTGCACGCTGGCGTCGGGAGTGACGTTCTGCCCTGCCGGCGTCACGGGCGTGATCGTCGGGTAGCTGTCGGCATATAGAGTCGAACCGGGTGTGGGCGCGGTCCCCGGCACTGGCGCACTGGTGATGTCTTGCTGGCTGGGCGCCTGCAAGAATGTGCCCGTGTTCGGATCGTAGGTGTTCTGGGCGTTATTCGCTTGCGACCAGACATCGGTGCCAGCATTGTTCGCCTGGACGTAGACCGGTTGATTGGTCGAATTATCGACGAACGTGCCGTTATGTTCGACCACATGATGATTGGTGTCGGCAGCTTCCCATTGATGCGTCTGCGAATTGTATTCGGCCACCACCTGAGATTGACCACTGGCATTGGTGCCGACGTAATCGATATTACCATCGGCGGCTGTGGAGTAGTATCCGCCCTGGATATTCTCGGCTTGAGCCAATTGCTGCACACTATGGATGGTGCCATCATTGGTTTGAGTCGGCGGCTGCAAGAATGTACCCGTGCCCGGATCGTAGACTGATCCACCACTACTGGTGGCATTCGCTGCTTGAGCGAGCGCCTGATTTTCAGCCTGGATATTGTTGGCGGCGATGGCGTTAGAGTACTGCTGCGCTTGCGCATCGCTCATGTAGGCGAAACTCTCGAGCGCCTGCATGCTCTGCGGACTGTTGGCGGCGGCGGCTCCTAATGCCTGAACTTCGCCCTGATAGTTGCCGGCGGCGGCAGCCGAAGCGAATTCCTGAGCCTGAGTCTGGTTCATGCCCGAATAAGTTTCCAGATTCTGCATCGCCGCCTGGTTGCCACCAGCTGCCGACTGACCCATGGCCTGCATTTCAGCTTGATAGTTATTGGCAGCCACGGCGCTTTCGAATTGTTGCGCTTGCGCGGCACTCATACCAGATTCAAGACCCTGCAGACCTTGCTGACTGCCAGCCAGTGCCTGCACTTCGCCGGCGTAGTTGCCC
>CAJCHQ010000060.1 GCA_903970295.1 Bryobacterales bacterium | reverse complement strand
CAAGTAGGTGGAAGCAGCGAACCCCGCCAGATCGGTGACCGAACCACCGCCGAGAGCGACAATCGTATCTTTGCGCTGGAAGCGTCTTTCTTGCAGGTGCTCCCAGATGCGAACTAACCATTCCGTTGTTTTGCAAGACTCACCATCTGGCACTTCGAGAGTCGTAACTTGATAGTCTTCGTTGGGCAGAACGGATAAAAGATCGCGCAACCAGTGCACCGCTGTTGATGGCTGGCATATAACAAGCACGCGACGGCCGGCGCCGGTTTGGGCGAGGACACTGCTCAATTTCTGCCTGGCGCCAACACCGACTGCCACGCGAGTTTTTACTTCGAGAGCGGTATTCCACATCATTGTCACGACCGGCCCGCGATGGCGAGATTTATGACGCATTGACATTAGAATTCTCCTGCAGCATCTTCGTTGCCCGAGGGCTCCAGCATGGTGTCACCGCCCTCAGTGCCTAGCTGTGGGTTGGCAAATTCGTAACCAGCAAATTTTGGCGAACGACAGAATTGTTCATACTGATCAAAAGATTTTTTCAAATCTTCGATGTTGTCGCCGCCAAATTTATCTAGAACAGCGTTAGCCAGGACCAAGCATACCATTGCTTTACAAACAACTGAAGCCGCAGCAATAGCACAGACATCTGAACGTTCATAATGAGCGCGATCGGCAGCGAATTGAGGGAAATTGACTGATTCCAAACCGCAGCGAATTGTCGGAATCGGCTTCATGTAAGCTCTGACGCACAGCCTTTCACCATTGGTCATGCCTCCTTCCAAACCGCCCGCGCGATTGGATTTGCGGCTGAAAGGCAAACGCCCACCGGTCTTTGCTGGGAAAAGCGGGTCATGAACATGCGAACCGAGATCGCTCGCTGCCGAGACGCCGTCACCTATCTCCACCGCTTTGAAGGCTTGAATACTTAAAAGTGCTTGCCCGAGCAGTCCGTCTAAGCGCTTATCCCATTGAGTATAGCTGCCAAGCCCTACAGGCAAACCAGTGGCCAGGATTTCGACCACGCCGCCGAGACTGTCGCCATCTGTCCAGGTGCTTTTAATCAGCTCCTTCATATCCTCGGTCGCTTTCGGGTCTGGGCAAAACATTTCCGAATCGAGAATGAGGCGGTCCAATTCTGCCAGAGAGAGGTTCTCATCGATGGCGGCAGCTGCCACAGGACCGACTTGCCTGACATGACTGACAACTTCGATATTGAGGTATTTGAGAATCTGCCGGGCGACACCGCCTCCGGCGACTCGAGAGGCTGTTTCTCTGGCACTGGCTCGCTCGAGAACATCGCGAATGTCGTGTTGCCTGTATTTAAATGTGCCAGCCAGATCGGCATGGCCGGGGCGAAAGCGATTGATTGCTTTCTTGTCCATCTGCTCGGCTACGGCAGGATCATTTTTATCGACGGCTTCGACTGACATCACATGTTGCCAATTCTCAAAGTCGCGATTGCGAATAATCAACCCTACCGGTGCACCAGTGGTGATACCATGGCGCAGACCGCCGACGATTTCTACACGATCCTTTTCGATTTTCTGGCGGTTTCCCCGACCATAGCCTTGCTGGCGGCGCCACAGATCGTCGTTGATGGCCTCCACCGCCAGGGGCAAACCGGCCGGCACCCCATCTAAAATCGAGACCAAAGTTGGTCCGTGCGATTCACCACATGTTAAAAAGCGCAACATCCTACAATTCAAGCCTCAAACGAATGGGCGACGACAATCTTACAATATGGTATTCGACCCTTGCGGTCTTTCCGGAGAATAGCTACTGATATGTCACTCAAAGAAAAGCTTTCCGGGTCACTGCTTGTGCCCGGCGACAAATCTATTTCCCACAGAGCCTTGATCTTCTCGGCGCTGAGCCGTGGAAAAAGCAAGATTTATGGACTTTCTCCGGCGCAGGATTGTCAAAGTTCGGCCGAGTGTTTGCGCCACCTGGGACTATCGATAGGAACCGGGGAAGGACAAACTACTGCAATCGATTCGCCCGGGCTTAATGCCCTGAAATCGCCCAAAGCAGTCTTATTTGCCGGAAACAGCGGCACAACTATGCGCTTACTCTCAGGGCTTGTCGCCGGCCAGAAATTCACCAGCCGCTTCGATGGGGATGATTCTTTGCGCGGTCGGCCCATGTCTCGGGTGCTCAAACCGCTGGCTGAGATGGGAGCGGAAATTAGCTACGAGGGCGAACAAGGCAAACCGCCTTTCGCTATAACGGGCGGCAACCTGGAAGGGCGAGCCTTCAGCCTGTCAGTTGCCTCAGCTCAGGTGGAAACAGCTTTGCTGCTCGCCGGCTTGCAGGCTGAAGGAGAAACGACGGTGCACTTGCCCCAAGTGGCAAGAGATCACACAGCGCGCATGTTTCGCTTCCTGAATGTGCCATTTAGGCAAGCACAAGATGGTGCCATGACCGTCTCGAAACTGACTGAGGCGGTATCGCCGTTCGAACATTATGTGCCAGGAGATATATCCTCGGCTGCGTTCTTCATGGTCGCGGCCTCCTGTTTGCCCGGCTCGAACATCCTTCTCGAAAGAATCGGAATGAATCCAGGACGCACATTGATCCTCGATGTTCTGCGCAATCTGGGGGCAGACATTGTTTTGGAAAATGAGAGAGAGCTATGCGGCGAGCCGGTTGCCGACATCCGTGTACGCGGCGGCAACAAACTCAAAGGCACGAGTATATCGGCCGATACCATCGCCCAGGGCGTCGATGAGATTCCTATCTTAGCTCTGGCCGGCTGTATGTGCGACGGAGACTTTTCGGTGCGCGGAGCCGAGGAGCTGCGTCACAAAGAAAGTGACAGACTCGCTCTTATTGTCGAAAATGTGCGCGCCGCGGGCGGTGACATTGAAGATTTTGCAGATGGATTTGTCATACATGGCAGCGGCTCTTTGAAAGGTGGCTCCAATTGGTCGACAAAACTAGACCACCGCCTGGCTATGTCCGGATTGGTCGCCCAATTGCTATGCCAGACGCCAGTGCGGGTCGAGGAAACGGCTTCGGCAGGAATCTCATACCCCGGCTTCGCCCAAGACCTGAACAGGTTGATACAATCATCATGATCCGGCATTTATTTGAGGCTCTAGGCAATGGCGAAAATTTTGATCGTGGACGACGACGTATCGATCGCTGAAAATGTGCAAGACTTTCTCACCCATGAAAGCTATGTCTGTGAAGTTGCGCACTCCGCCGAAAACGCCCACGAGCTGATTATGAGCTTTCACTATGATCTGATTATCCTGGATTGGTCGCTACCAAAGCAGAGTGGAGTCGGTTTTCTCAAACAATATCGGGCTAACGGCGGTCAAGCGCCAATTCTCATGCTGACGGGAAAAGAAGCGGTGCAAGACAAAGAAATCGGACTCGATGCAGGAGCCGACGATTATTTGACCAAGCCGTTTCATCTGCGCGAAGTTTCAGCTCGGGTGCGCGCACTCCTGAGAAGGCCCAACGTTCATCTGGGCACTGTCATCACAATTGCCGGACTCTCAATTGATACCGCTGCTCGCACGGTCACCAAAGATGGCGAAGCTCTCGATTTATTGCCCAAAGAATACGCTCTGCTCGAACTCTTTTTTCGCAATCCCAATCAATACTTCGATGGGGACTCGATTTTAGAACGCGTTTGGCATTCCGAAACCGATGCGGGTCCAGGCACAGTAAGAACGACAATGGCCAGATTGAGAAAAAAGATTGACACTGACGGAAAAGAATCAGTGATCAAAAACGATCGCGGTTTTGGTTACAAACTTGAATCTATTTAGGTGGCGCAATTCCTGCAGAATCAGTAGGTGCGGCGGCCACACCACATACGGTGACAAGCACGGGTCGTCTCTCGAGAAAGCCCGGTGAGAGCGAAGTTCTCACCTTTCAACATTGCTTTTTCTCGGGAGGGGGCTTGCATCGTCTTGAGATAACCTACGGCAAGGAGAAAAATCTCTTGTTTCGGGAGCTCAATACAGCCGCTGGACGCAACAAATGAATGCTCGCTACGCTGTAACACTCCTGTGATTTTCGTATCGTAAAGTTACGCTACTTTGAAACCGCTAAGCGCAATCGAAGTTTGAACTTCAGCCAGTTGTTTTTACTACTAATCAACTAACGAACGCCTTTCGGGGATGAGAGGCAGAG
>CAJCHQ010000059.1 GCA_903970295.1 Bryobacterales bacterium | reverse complement strand
TCTTTGCACCGTCAGGCGGGTAGCTGGCAACTTTCATTCGCGGATGGCAGCGCCGAAATCTTCGACCATGTAATTTTGGCGGTTCCTGCTTTTGTGGCCGCGCGCCTTTTGTCAGAGGTCGATCGAAATCTGGCCCAATTACTCTCGCAAATCGAATATGCCTCGTCTGCCGTGATCAACCTTTTGTTCGACCGGCGAAATATCGCCCACCCACTAGATGGTTTTGGCTTCGTCGTGCCGGCTGTCGAAAAGCGCAAGATCATTGCGGCCAGTTTTAGTCATGTCAAATTTGCCGGGCGCTGTCCTGCTGAAAAAGCTTTGATCAGAGTTTTCATTGGCGGCGCTTTCCAATCTCAATTGCTCGAGCAGGACGCCGAAGGCTTGCTAGCCATTGCCAAAGCCGAGTTGCAAGAATTGATTCAGACAAGCGCCGAGCCTAAAGCAACGTGGCTGCAGCGATGGCCGCGAGCAATGCCGCAATACAAAGTCGGTCATCTGGAATTGGTCGAGAAAATCGAAAAGTCAGTCAAAGCATTTCCGGGTTTGCATCTGGCTGGAGCGAGCTTGCGCGGAGTCGGTATTCCCGACTGTATCGAAAGCGCTAATCAAGCTTGCCACAGCGTCAAGAGGACTTCGTTTATAATGGGATAGAAATGGGCAAGAAAGCCTAGGTTCTATTTACTAGAGGAAGCATGCAAGCACTGCGCAACTGGCAGTTTTTCGGGCAGCTACGCAGCCCGCTGACGCCGACGGCTGAACTAGGCCCGTCGACGACCAGCCAGTCGTCGGCAGATTCAAGTGCATTATTGCCCGAGAAAACGCAGCCTAAGCCTGAAACAAAACATCCAGTTGGAAACTCCCCTGAGAACGTAACCAATGGTTGGATTCTCAGCCCGACCATCGATCTTTTGTTCGCCTGTGGTGGGCTTCTCTGGGTCGCCTACGCTTTCATCATCTCGGGCGTCATCCCCGACCCAGGCGGGGTCGGCTTTCTGGCTCCGGCTCTGTGGTGGGTCGCTAAATTCGGCATGATAACGTTCTCCTGGGGACACCAGCCAGCCACTCTCTGGCGGGTCTATCTCAGCCCACGCACACGCCAATCGGTTGGCAAAATTGTCACGCTCTGGGGTGGACTTTCGATTCTTCTGATGATCCCTTCGATGCTCGTGCCTGGCTTCGTCAATATTTTCATCAAACTGATTCTTTTCTGGCAGATCCAGCATGTGCTCGCGCAGGCGTATGGTGTTGCCTTAATCTATTGCTACAAGCGCCGCTATTTCTTGAACAATTTCGAGAAAGACACGCTCTACAGGCTGATGAACCTGGGTGTAGTTTTGATCATTGTGCGCTCTTGCACACTGGTGGCAGCTGGCACTGGAGAGATAAACGGCGTGCAGATTCCATTCTGGGGACCGCTGCCGACCTGGATGTTGACAGTCAGTCAGGTCGCCTTCGGTGTCTACCTTGCCCTTTTTGCCTACAATATAGTGATCAGATATGTGCGCCAACGTCAGCTTTTTCCCTGGCCAGCATTTCTGACCGTATTCAGCTGTCTCCTGCCCTATTACCTGAATCTGAATTCCGGTATGCAGGCGGCTTTTGGCTTGTTTATCATTGCTTATTACCATGGTAGTCAGTACATGGTCGTCACCTCGGCTTATTACTTGAAAGAGCGGGGATTGCCTGAAGGTTTGCCCTCGACACAAATCAGCAAACTGCTCTGGACACCTTATGCCAGGCGCTATTTCTTCACTCTGGTCGTGGTGGGTTTCATACTGGCCGACACCATCCCCCGCTGCTGCTTGAATTGGTTCGGATTGAGTCAAGCGGCGACTTACGGCACAATGTTCTGCATTCTCAACTTCCATCATTACTTCACAGATTCGCTTGTGTGGAAGCTCAAAGATCCTGAAGTACGCAAGCTCTTGATTGCTTAGTTTAGAATAGCTAATCCTAATCAATGGCAGGGCGACGGGCGGGCGTCTACAATCTAAGTATTGCTTTCAGCTGGCGTCTCCCATGAACGAACGAAAACATACTCGGTTCAAATCCACTCGCACTGGTTCTTGGGTGAAAATGCAAGGCGGACCGGTATTCGCCTGCATCGACATGGGTACGAATTCGTTTCACACAATTGTCTGTCAGGCTTCGGCGGATCGCGATCATTTTGAAGTGATCACGCGAGTGAAAGAAGCGGTGCCCTTTTTCCGGGGTGCCTTGACTGCACATTACATCAACGAAGAGGCGATGGGCTCGGCGCTCGCTATTCTGAGTGACATGATCAGGCGGGCTCAGGAAAAGAAAGCTTTTACTATCCTGGCTGTTGCGACGTCGGCTGTACGTGAGTCGAAGAACGGTGAAGCAGCTCTCCAACAAATTCGCGACCAGCTCAAGCTGGACGTGCGTATGATCTCGGGCAAAGAAGAAGCGAGATTGATTTATCTGGGTGTTCTCTGGAGCATGCCAGCTCTCAGTGGAACCTTTGCTATCGCCGATATCGGCGGCGGTAGCACCGAAATCATCCTGGCCAATCGCACGAAGATTCACTTCGCCGAATCATACAAATTGGGTGCGGCGCGTTTGACGCAGCGGTTTTTTCGAAAGGACAGGCCGACGGCACAGAGCATTCATGAGTTGCACAGCGAAGTGCTTGGTGTGTTGCGCCCAGCAGCCGCGCGGATCGGCGAGTGTGGAAACTTTCAACATTTGATTGGCACGTCGGGCACGATTCAAACTCTGGCCAAAATCGATCGTGTGCGCACGGGCCAACCCCACGCCGAGTTGCATGGTTATAGACTGAGTCTCGATTCAGTCGAAGAAATCGTCGATTACATTGAAGAGGGCTCGCTGAAGAAGGGCAAAATCAAAGGCGTTAGCTCCGATCGCAATCAAACGATTCTGGCCGGGTCGATCGTTTTGCTGGAAACGATGCGGTCGCTTGGTGCCAAGTCGGTGATCGTTTGCACGGCTGCTTTGCGCGAGGGCGTAGTTGTCGATCGATTTCTGCAGACAGGTTGGTTGAACGCCGGGCTTGAACAACATCGCGATCCACGCTCTGCTTCTGTTCATGCTCTTCTCGAGAAATATCAGGCTAGTTTTGGCCATGCCGAACAAGTGGCTCGTCTGGCATCTGAAATTTTCATTCAGACTAAAGGTTGGTTGCACGATTATTCGGAAGACTGCGGACATCTGCTCTGGTCGGCTGCCATGCTGCATGACGTGGGTATGTTCATCGGGCGCAACGGACATCATAAGCACTCGTATTATTTGATCAAAAATGGTGGCTTACTCGGGCATTCCGAGGAAGAAGTGGGGATGATCGCCAGCATCGCTCGTTATCACCGCGGCAGCGAGCCCAAAGAGACGCATGAAGCCTATTACACGCTGCCTCCAGAGGCGCCGAAAATGGTCGCCGATATGGCTTCGGTTCTGCGTCTGGCTGAAGCACTCGATCGCGGGCACCGGCAGGTAGTGAAAAAGATTCGCGTCACTCTGGAAAAACCGCCTCGCAATTCCTACGAAAAACAAATTGTCACTTTAACCGTGCATGTTGATGCCGGTCAGGACTTCGAATCGGAAAGTTGGGCCCTGAGCGAGAAAAAAGAGTTTTTCGAAAAGCAGTTTCAAGTGCGCGTCAATTTGTCTGTAGTGGAAATCGCTACCACGCATCAAGCGAGTCTGGCGAAATAGTTTTAAATGCCCAGAGCCTGTCGCATATAAGGCACAGCTTTTTCGTTTTCGTTGCGCAAAAGATGAAAGGTAGCCAGGCGTTTCAATGTCTCTAGCAAGAGGGGATGATTGGCCGGCAGGCTTTCTTGTTGTTTATGAAAGACTTTCAGATAGCAGGCTTCGGCGGCTGCAAATTGACCCATATCTTCTAAATAATGAGCCAGGTCGTAAAAACTTTCAGTGACGAGCGGATGATAAGTCCACAACTTTTCGTCGAGGACGAGATAGTGTCTGAGCAAAACTTCTGCTTTATCTGTTTTTCGTTCTTCGAAGTGGTGCATGGCCAGGATCAACAAACCGGCTTCGATCGATCCTTTCAGAGCCGGTGCCCGGGTGAGAAGGCGCTTGGCCTGATAAAAATGATTCAGCGCTTGTTCTTCGGCATTAGATTTTCTTTTGATTAAAGCGAGAGACAACGAGCATAATCCGATCACGGCGGAGTGCTCACCCTCAAGATCTTTGTAGAGGTCGATAGACTTGAGCAAAGTTCGTTCAGCCAGATCCAGGAGCCCGCAGGCATAATAAAGTCCAGCCAGGTAGTTATTTTGTTCGGCTACCTTCAAGTGTTTGCTACCGTAAATGCGCTCGGCCAAAGTGAGAGCCGAAATGTAAGATTGTTCGGCTTCGGCATATTTATCCTGGATGCGATAAAGCACTCCCAGTTTGTGTTCGAGCTCGATGACGTGATCGTCTTCCGCCTGGTTGGCGCGCTTGATCGCCAGTGCCCGCAAGTAACAAGACTCTTCGTCCAGGTAGAGGCCCTGAGCGTGGAAAGTGACGCCCAGACAGTCTAGAAACGGAATTAGCTCAAGACTTTGACTGCCGAAATTTTGTTCTGCACTCTTTAAATTATCGATGGCAGAGGCGACGCTATTCGCGGTTTGCATAAAAGCGGTTGCTATTGCACTGGACGTTCTTTCAAGGCCACCGAGTGAGTTTCTTCAGCCATCTTTTTGATGTGGGCCAGGCGTTTTTCGATCTTCTTAGTAGAGATCGAATTCATGAACATCTTTGGGATCGGCAAACCGAGATCGAGATGAGATGACAATTGTAAAATTGTGGCTTTGCCACCGTCGATCGATTCTAGCGTCCAGCTGCCTTCCATGGCTTTGAAATGATCTGATTTGACGAGCGTGTAATCGATCCGCTGAAAAGGAACTTCTTTGTGATGGGTAACACAAACCGAGCTACCTAATATGGGAATGAAGTTGAACTTCTGTTCGAGTTTGTATTCGTTTTCGCCTTGTTCGAGAATTTTGGTATATGAGAGATCGGGATCGTGTTGGCGCTCTTCGTGGACGATGCGCCAGACTACGTCGGGTGGTGCCTTGATCGTCGTGCGAGCTTTGCACCAGGTGTCGGTCTGACCGCTGGCTGCAGCCTTCGCGTCGAAAGGACAAGACTTGCCGGCCTGCCAATTTTTCATTTCGGCGTCGGTAGGATTAATCACAGCCGGGTTGGCAGAGGCGACCAGAGTACTGACGCTCAAGGTACAACTGACAGAGAAGCACAGAGCCACAGCGGTAGCGCATATGGTGGCAACAGCACCGGTGCACCGCTTAGTTGATTGGTGAAATTTCAATCTCTCTCCCGAGCCGGCTATACGCTTGTGGAAGCCAGCATATGTGGGACCATTGCCAACAAGAATATCATGACTACTGCCAAATGTCGCCAAAATATCACCCGCAAAGTGTTTTAATCAGCTCAAACTCCGATCGGAATAAACTTCGGTACGAGCCGGCGCCAGCCCATGCGTTCAGCATAATCTTTGTAGTCTTGACCGAGGCTTTCGATTAGCATTTTTTCCTCATACTTAGCCCGGTTGAGCCAGAGTGGTGCCACGACGCCGACGACGAAAAGCACACCTACTGTCGAGGTAGCGGCCAAAGAGGCACCGAAAAGCGATTGGATTATGCCCGAATAAACCGGGTGCATGACGAAAGCCAAGAGTCCACTCGATCTCACTTTTTGACCTTCGAGTATTTCGGCATCAGTGGAAAAAGCCTCACCGAGTGAATACCAACCGCCGATCATAAAAATAAATCCGCTCAACATAATCAGGAAACCCAGCCAGGAAACGATTTTGACTACGCCCTCGGGATGTCCGTTAGTGATGGCAAAGGCTGGAACCAGAAATGGTGCCGTTAATTCGGCGTTATAGGCCAGGAACGAAACGACCACGATCGCTATGCCTAAAAGGGCCATGAATTGTGGCAGGCGCTGAATCAAAAAATTCGATTCGTATTTGACGCCTTTGCCCCGGCGTGAAAAGCCGGCAGCCAGGACCGGTGCGGAGACAACAATGCCCAGACTGGTTAAACCAACAACCGCGAGAGTAGGAGCGTTAAAATGCACGATTATTTCCCCTTGATCGTAAATACATCGTCAGACAGATTTTGATTGCCTTTGAAATTTGTCCACACGCTGTGAGCGTAGACTTTTCCATCTTGATAGTCCCACCACTCGACCGGCAACTTGGTCGTCGGTTCGATCAAGGCGCGCTTGTATATCTGCCCATTTTTGGTCATCTCGAGTACAAGCACTTCATTTGGTTGAGTCGGTTCTTTCTCTGGAGACTCGGTTACTTTGCAAGGGCAGCCTTCTTTGGCGTAACCTAACATCGCTTTCCAGATCGAGCTGAAGTCCGACTTGACCATAGGCCAGCCGTTAGCTGATTTCAAATAACCGCTGTCAGGCGAAAGTTCGACGCTGAAAAATTTCATTGCCCCGCCACCATGAGCCTTGACTTTGCCATTGGCTT
>CAJCHQ010000058.1 GCA_903970295.1 Bryobacterales bacterium | reverse complement strand
ACATTGGTTCTGACCAAGTCTCTTCTTGTAAATGAGGCCTTGTAACAAGCCGTAATTGCTCAAAAGACTGGGCTTCTTGTCGAATGGAAGATCTCGCGCAGCTAGCGAAGCTCGCTCCTGGCGCAAACAAATTCCGCTCTAACCAATAAGTGCAAGCCTGTTTGCACTCTGGTACCGTTCATGGTGCGCTTAGAGATGTAGTGATGTCTTGAAGAAAGACCAGATCTGCTCGTGGTACAGCAACACACCGCCGCCTATGCCCAGAGCCAAAACGGCAATGAAGAACAGTTGCAGCATATACCAGGAGCTCTTGTTGAATTTGCGCGACTTGCTTTTGACGCTCGTAATCGGGGTTACTTGCGCGTTACCGGCATTGGATGCAGTGGCGGCCGGGCGAGCGCTGGCGCCAAATTTTTCCGAGCCGGCCTCGATCAGTGAGTCGGGTGACTCCGGCAGATTTGGCAGCGCATCTATAACACGAGAGGCCAAAAGCCAGAGGGTTTGGTTGACATCGTTGAATTGATTTCGGCCCGGATCGAGAACGGCGAAGTTGCCGTTTCTGATTGACAAAAGCCGACGGACTGCGTCGTAACCAAGTTCATCGGTATTGTTGACGCGGCCGCCAATGATATAGCCGCCCTGGGAGAAGGCGATGCGTCCCTGCAATTCGCTTTCTTCATCGGTGATTCGCAAGACGGGATTCGCGACGTTCTTCAGTTCCAATACGGTCTGAATCAAATCGCGCATCGACTCGTCTTTGTTGATCTTGCCCTCTACGACAACGTCCACGCCTACCTCACGCTGAAGAAAATTGCGCCGTTCGAATTTTGGGATACTAAGGTCACCAAGCGATTACCGGATCCGACTAATGCGGCGACTTTAGCAGTCCGGAAGCCGCCCATAGTCTAACAGATCACCAAGAGGCGGTCGAGTCACTTGCCGCCCTGCCAGGTGGGCCTTTGCGGGCTGCGGTTGCCAGTTGCATTGCTTGCCTTAATTTAGCCGACCATCTAGAGCGGAGATAAGCCTGTTTGCGGTAGAATCTCGCTCATGAAAAAGCGCGTGATGTGCGTGTTTGGAACACGACCGGAGGCTGTCAAGCTAGCTCCGGTCGTTCATGCTTTGCGCAATTCCAAGCTGCTTGAGCCGTATGTAGTTTTGACTGCTCAGCATCGCGAAATGCTTGACCAGATGATGCAGTGGTTCGACATCGAACCGCAAGTCGATTTGAATTTGATGCAGCCAAAGCAGCGTCTGGCTGAACTGACTGCCAAAGTGATCGACAAAATGGATCAAACGATCTTGCAGGCTAAGCCGGATCTTCTCCTGGTGCAGGGAGATACAGTCACAGTTATGGCCAGTGCTCTGGCCGCGTTTTATCAGAAGGTGCCGGTCGGTCATGTCGAAGCCGGTCTGCGCACCCAGGATCGTTACAACCCATTTCCGGAGGAAATGTCTCGCCGTCAGACCAGCAAACTAGCCACTCTGCACTTTGCTCCCACGCCCCGAGCTGTAGAAAATCTGCGTGCGGAAGGAATCAGCGAACACGTCTACATGACAGGTAATACGGTCATCGATGCATTACTGGAAACGTGTAAACGACTCGAACAAACGCACGTGGACAGAAGACTTTTCGGTGGCGCCGATTTCGAGAACAGGCGTGTACTCCTGGTCACGGCTCACCGTCGAGAGAACTGGGGTTCAGGCATGGATGAAATTGCCTTGGCTTTGAAACAGATAGCCGACAATTTTGCCGATGTCCAGATTCTCTATCCGATCCACAAAAATCCGACCGTGCGTGAATCAATCGAGCCCGTCTTCGCCGGGCATCCGCGGCTGATTTTGACCGAACCGCTCGATTATGTGCCTTTCGTCTACGCCATGCAACGTTGCCACTTTATACTCACCGACTCTGGTGGCATTCAAGAAGAAGCTCCTTCTTTGCATAAGCCGGTATTGGTAATGCGCACCAACACAGAGCGTCCGGAAGCTGTTGCCGCCGGTGCCGCCAAACTCGTGGGTACGAGCCAGGCAGGTATTTTCGCAGCCGCCAGCGCATTGCTCCGCGATGGGCACCTTTACGACTTAATGGCTCGCGGTGCCAATCCTTTTGGCGACGGACGAGCGGGGCTGCAAATCAGCGAGCGCATCGAAGAATTTCTTTGCGGCGTCACGACTTCGGTTTGACGTGCGGGTTGTGAGTCGACGGGTGTCCACCTTTGACTGCTTCGGTGTCGGCAGGCTTCGATTCCACCCCGTGCGGCGAAGGGCGCAAAGTGACCGTGTAAACGAGTGCTGCCAGTGTGAGCAGGACGATGACGCCGATCACGATCGGTCGCTGTGATTGTGATGCGCCGGTGGCGGCCGAGGTCGCTGCATGCGCATCGGTAATGGCATTGGCTCTCGCTCGTCGCACTGTTTCTGTGGTCACAGCCGATTTGTCTGCCCCGGCTGTCCATGTCGGTTGGTTGATCTTGTCGCGAATCTTGTGGATGTCATCTTTGAGTGCACCAGCATGACGATAACGATCGTTGGGATCTTTTTCTAAAAGCTTGCTGACGATTTGTTCCAATTCTTCGGGAAATTCTCGCCCTCGCGACGCATCTTTCATTGACACGGCTTTGTCGTTCAACTGGGCGAGGATAGTTTGCACCGAGTTCGTGCCGACGAACGGTGGCACCCCTGCCAGTAACTCATAGATCACACAACCGACCGAGTAAAGATCGGAGCGTTGGTCGATATCTTTGCCGACAATTTGTTCGGGGCTCATATAAGTCGGAGTGCCTATAACTTCGCCGGTTTTGGTTAATTTGGGACGATGTTCATCTTCGTCAATCAGTTTGGCGATGCCGAAATCGACAATCTTGACGATCGGTGTGCCCTCGCTCCACTTGATCATGATGTTGCTTGGTTTGAGATCGCGATGCAAAACTCCCTGTGCATGGGCATATTGCAAACCGCTACAAATTTGTTCGGCGATGTCGAGCGCTGTCATCATCGAAACACCGCCAGCCGTTCGTAGTACTTGCGCTAAATCAGCCCCTTCGAAAAATTCCAGAACCATATAAGGTTGACCATGTTCGGTCAGGCCATAATCCATGAGTTTGGGCAGGTTTTCATGCACTAACCGGCTGCATGCTTTTGCTTCTTCTTGGAAGCGCAGCTTCGACTCAGTGCTCACATCCTCAAAGCTCAGCATTTTGATCGCCACGATCGTGCCCGTGTTTTTTTGTTTGGCTTTATAGATGACGCCGACGCCGCCAGTGCCGACTTCACTAAGGAATTCGAATCGATTCAGTAATGAAATTTTTGCTGCCGGTGGTCTTTTAAGGGCAGCACCGTCATTCGGGCAGACCAGGATCATGTTGTTGAAAATCAAGCCGCAAGATGGACAGGGCACAGTTGATTCTTCCCCGGGATGAAATTTGTTTTCAGCTCCCGGAGAATCATAGGCATTGCGAGGCGTGAGATTACTGCTGCCGCTTCTGGGCGTGGTCTCGGGCAGCAGATGGGCGGGCAGGTTAGCTAAGCTGTTGCGCGTATCGGGTGATGTCAAATTCTCAGTAGCTAGTTCCGCAGGCAGACTGTTATAGCTGCTGCGTGGATTCTTTTTCGCCGTTTGCTCAGCCTCCGCCTCGGCTAGACGCTGGGCGAATTCCGGCGGAACATTGGCGAAGGCGCTGCGCGGAGTGGTTTTGACGGTAACTGAATCAGCCTGGATCTCGGGTAGACCGAGAGGCGAATTTTGAGACAAATCGCTGCCTTTCCCCGGCTCTGCATTTTTAGACGCGACATCGTCAGAATCGTCCCCCGGCACGGACTTCTCGGATCTTGTTCGAGGCAGCTGTTTGTCGGAATCAGTCATGGTGTACGCGGTAATTTGGCAGAACCGCTTAAATCATTCCCTTTTTGGTCGTCCGGATATCTTGCTAAGTCGCAGTATATCAAGGTGTACTCCGATTTTTTGCGCTTGCTGAAACCGGCCTGGCTTGGAAATTGATTTCCGGCTAGGGGCCCGCTCTAGACCTAGCGATTAGATAAAGAATCGAGTCTTGTTTCGATGTTTAGCGATATGATCAGAGGTTAAGGCTAATCGGGCCTTTGTGATTTCAGTTTTACACTTGTAGTCGCACCGCGACAGGAGTTATTACCGTGACTAGCACAATCAGCCCCAGTGCAGATATTCAGCCTTACGGAGAGTTTCTCACCGAGGAGCACCAGGCCATACGCGAATTAGTCAGAGACTTCGCTACGCGTGAAATCGCGCCGAAGGCTCAAGAAGTCGATCGCAATGCTCGCTTTCCTGAAGAGACATTCAAAGAGCTTGGCAAGTTGGATTTGCTTGGTTTGCCGTTTTCTGACAAATACGGCGGTGCTGGTGCTGACTACAGAAGCTATGCCATTGCCGTTGAGGAAATCGGCAGAGCCTGCGGTTC
>CAJCHQ010000057.1 GCA_903970295.1 Bryobacterales bacterium | reverse complement strand
GCCAGTATGATGATTTCACTCTGCTGCGCCAATTTGCGATTGTCGCGTGTGATTTTGATCCCCAGCTTTTCTTCTACCCGCTGGACCGACGGCTCGTGGCCGACGGTACCGCTGACGTCGTTGGCACCAAGTTCGCTGTTTTTCAAAAGCCCGGCGATCAAGGCCTCACCAAGTTTTCCTACACCGACCACAGCCAGCTTTTTTCCCTTGAGCATTATTTGTTGTCCTTATCTGAAAGATCTTTGTGCGTGAATTTTCTCGCGTTCGGACCGCTGTAATTTTTGACGATGTGACCGGAGCCTACAACTTTGTATTTGTAGGTGACCAATCCTTCTAAACCAACGGGCCCACGTGGATGCAGTTTGCCATTGCTGATGCCGACCTCAGCGCCGAAACCGTATCTGAAACCGTCGGCGAATCTGGTTGAGGCATTATGAAAAACACCGGCCGAATTGACCTCGGCGAAAAATCTCTCAGCCGCTGCCTGGTTGTCTGTAACTATGGCATCAGTATGATTGGAGCTGTATTCGTTTATATGCGAGATTGCTTGATCGAGCCCGTCAACGACTTTTATGGAGACGATCAGATCGGAAAATTCGACACCGAAATCCTCGGCAGAGGCTAGCTTGGTTTTATTGAACTGACTGATATCGACATATGAACTCAAAGTTCTGTCGCAACGACTTTCAACTTCGGCGTTGGCAAAAGCCGCGAGCAATTCTGGCAAAAACCGAGCTGCGATTTTTTCATGCACGAGAATTGTTTCGACGGCGTTGCAAGCTGCTGGATAGTTAGTCTTGGCGTCGAGGCAAATTTCTACTGCCTGGTTTTGATTTGCAGTTTCGTCGACGAAGATGTGGCAGATACCTGCAGCATGTCCAAGCACTGGAATGCGAGTGTTGTCCATGATGTGTTTGACTAATTCATTGGAGCCGCGCGGAATGATCAAATCGATCAGCTTATCGGCCTGCAAAAGCATTTGCACGTGCTCTCTTTGATGTGTCAGAGCATAGGCTGTGGGATCAAGACCGGCTTGCTGCATGGCTTTTTGGATGCAATCAAATATGCACAAATTCGTCTGTTCCGCTTCTTTGCCCCCCTTCAGAATTGCCGCATTGGCACTTTTCAAACAGAGCGAAATAATTTGAGGTAATGCATCCGGTCTGGATTCGAAAATGACGGCGATGACGCCGATAGGACAGCTGATCTGGTCCAGTCGCAACCCTTGATCGAGTTCACGAGCGAGTAGTGTCTGACCGATAGGATCAGGAAGTTTTGCCACTTGACGGATGCCATCGGCGATGCCGGTCAATTTTTCCCGATTTAAATAGAGTCTTTTCAAAGCCGCTTGATTGATTGCACCAGAATTGACCAGAGCTTTAGCCACTTCGATGTCCTTTTCGTTTGCGGTCAAAATAGCTTCTTGGTTGCCCTCGATTTCATTGGCCATTAACTGCAAAGTGTGCACTCGTCCAGCGTGATTAAGGGCTGCAAGTTTCAAGCTGGCTTTTCGAGCTGCCTGAGCCGCAGCCAAAATATCTATTTTCTGCACCGTTGTTTTTTTCATGCTGAGCCCGTCTGCGCTTTTGTGCTGGCTGGATGATCTAATAAGACCAGATTGTCGCGCGTGACGACGGCGTCGTAATTTCGATCGTCAATCAGTTCGTTGATAGCGGCCGAGTTCATACCGGAAATTTTTTCAGCTTCCTGACTTGTGTAATTGACGATGCCCCGGGCAAATTCCATACCACCCTCATCGATAATGCTGACGACATCGCCGCGCTCGAATTCACCCACCACTTTAATAATTCCAGCCGGTAAAAGGCTCGCTTTGCGCTTCTGGAGCGCATCTTTTGCTCCCTGATTGACAGCCAATTGCGACCTTACAGTCGTGGCAAAGGCAATCCACTTATGTTTGCCTGTGAGATGCCCTTTTGGCAAAAACATCGTCCCCAGCTCTTCACCCTCGAACAATCGGGCGATCACATTAGGCAATTTGCCACCGGCCACGATTGCTGTGCAGCCCGAATGGGTGGCAATTTTGGCCGCTTCGATTTTGGTGCCCATACCACCGCGTCCTAACTTCGATTTGTTGACCGAGTCTGAGCTGGCTAACGCTTCTATTTCTGGAGTGATGCTTTCGACCAGCGGTATCAGTTGGGCGTTGATCGATGTACGCGGATCGTCGGTATAAAGTCCCTCTACATCAGTAAGAATCAAGAGCAGATCAGCTTCAATTTTGCCGGCGACCAATGCTGATAGTTTGTCATTGTCACCAAAATTGACTTTCAAATGCGGCGCTTTGTTCGATTCAATCTCGGCGGTTGATACCGTGTCATTTTCATTAATGATTGGAATCGCTCCCAGGTGCATCAGTTCGGCAATCGTGCTGCGCAAGTTCAAATAGCGCTGGCGGTTGCTGAAGTCTTCTTCAGT
>CAJCHQ010000056.1 GCA_903970295.1 Bryobacterales bacterium | reverse complement strand
GGACACCTCGACGGTGATTGGTGTACCGAAAGCCTGCACTGTTTCGCACTCCACAGCCTGCTTACCAGCCAAGATATCTAAGAGCTGCTTGCGCCTTATGGAAAGCACATCCTGCAATTGTTCTGCGAGAAAGTCTTTTCTGCAAAACATTCTTTGCATGGCCGGATTACTGAACTCGATTATCCCGTCTCGACTGACAATAGCTAAACCAACAGGCATATTCGCAATCATTATCATCAGACGCTTCTCGCTTCTTTCCAGTCTCTGTTTAGCAAGATCCAAAATCTTCTTGATCTCGTGTCTTTCCGTGACGTCTTCTATGACCACAACAAATTTCTGTCCGTTTGGCGTTTCAAACGATCGCAGCGTGATTTCGGCCGGAAATTTTTGACCATTCGGTCGAACTGCCTTGATTTCTAAAGATTGAACGTTTTCAAATGTCGAGACGTTCGGGTTAAGCAGATCAATCTGATCCGAAATATGCAAAAGATCGCCTATTTTGCGACTAGCAAGATCCGCATAGTCAGATCGGAATACTTTTAAACAATGCGGATTGATTGCCTCGATCCGCCCTTCATGATCGGTAATCAATAAACCGACAGGGAGGGCTTGAACTACAGTGCGGATACGACTTTCATTGCTCTCGAGCCGGCTTTCCGTCAGTTGCAATTTCTCGGTCAGTTCATCAACCTTCCTTCTTAATTGCAGAATTTCATCGGACTCAATCATTGCTCTCCGCACCGGTTCAAAAAACAGAGGCGCTGAACGCTAACAGCCTTGCAGCGAATTCAGCAAGAGGTCGAGTTCAGTCAGTAATGATGCATCCTCTGCTTGAATTGCATTCAATTCAAAGCAAATCACCTTGTCATTTACGACCACATAAGCACAGTGAATAATTCTTGCCTGATCGGTTCCAGCAGTCTGCGAGAGGGTACTACGAATCGCGCTTGGATGTCGCAGACCTCGAGAGAAACGGCGCACTTCGAGCGGTTGAAAGCCGTTTTGACGGTAGCCAGCTTCAGACATTTTGTAACCCTGGTCCACCGAGTTTGTGTTCATTTTGCGCACCCTTAACCAACCTCCACCTGGCGTTTTTTTATAAAAAACACCAAGCCAGTATGGGTCACTTTTACCATATCTGACCCAGCCCGCAGGCAGGAAAAATTGGATGTCGCCAACTCTGCAGTATGCTCCCTGCGCAGTGGTTGCAACTCTCGGAGATTGAGATTTGCTGGGAGGATAGTTGGTCACGGCAAAAGAAGAGCTTCTTTCTGAGCTAGACTCGTGGGCATCGCGCCATTTATATGTCTGCGTCTTGGCGGGCCGAGAATCTAAATTCCTGGAAACATTATTTTGCCCTCCGCCCGACACGGACTTCAGTAACATTTCATATTCGTTCATGACGATAGCCGCCTCAGCTTCGTCATGAACGTCCAGTACGAAGCAAAATATCTTGCCATCAACTTCGGCATAGCTATTCTTTTGAAATCGTGGTTCGATGCGGTCCTTGCGATATCTGACAGTACGCTGAATCGCATCAAGATGGTGAATGCCCACGTGTGTTGGGTTGGTTGAAAGCGTCTGAAAATAGTTTTGCCTGCCAGCTTCTTCATCCAGGCTCAAGGCCTGTGTTACTGAATCAGCATCGATTTTTCGGACCATTATATTAGTCTGTGCACCGCTCGGAATGGTCTTGCACAACCACAGTATTACTTGCGGATCAGCATTCGCCGACTGCACCCAGCCCGGGGGGGCGTAGAATTGAATGCCCGGAAAGCTGTAGTTAGCCTGCGGGTTCGACGACGAATTTGAGAAACTATTAGACCCACCTCCAGAATCGCCGCGCGCATCTGATTGTCGAGCTGCAACCGGAGAAATCGAAGAAAGTGCTGGCGTTGAATCAGGATATGCTCTAACCGCCTGACCGCGTATGCCAGGTCTGATTGATGAGGGCGTTGTGATTGAGGCAAACGTCGGCGGTCGTCTATTTTCTTTCGTCGCCGGCACTCGACTTCTCACGACTTGAGGGGTGAAGGGGCGCTCCGCCAACTTAGTGCCGGCTTTGGTTTCAGGCGTCCGTTCAATCTTCTTTCCCGAGTCAACTGGCTTTGAGTTCAACGGAACCGAAATTGTCCCAGACATTGAAACTAGTTTTTGTTGTGCAAGCCAAACTAGAGCAGTCGATACAATCAGCAACGCCCCAGTAAGGGCTGGCACCAGCAGCCGCGACGGTTCGAACCGATTCAAGACAACATTTTGAGAAGATTCCATCTGCCCCACAGACGCAATTCGGTTCGCCTTTCTCAAACGTCCCGGCACGCCTTTGCCGATCTGTAACAGCCTTAAGTCGTTAAGTAACTCGTCCACCGATTGATAGCGATCGATTGGATTTTTAGCCAGGCAGCGAAGCGCTACATTGTCCGCGCTCTCTGAAATAGAGCGATCAATAGTGCGCATGCTCAGAGGTTCTTCAGTGACCTGCTTCGCAACAGTGGCTAAAAGATTATCTCCAACCAAGGGCGGCATGCCAGAAAGGGCTTGATAAAAGAGGCACCCCAGCGAGTAAATGTCCGAGCGTTCGTCTAATTCTTTGCCGAGACAATGCTCGGGACTCATATACAAAGGGCTGCCGAATACCTCACCGCTCTGCGTCAGTTTTAGAGCCTCAGTGACGTTTTCAGTTAGTTTTGCAAAACCGAAGTCGACTATTTTCACAGATTCGGGACTTCCGGCTTCGGCACTGACAATGACATTACTGGGTTTCAAATCGCGGTGAATGACGCCATTTGCGTGTGCGTACCGAAGACCGGCGCAGATTTGCATCATTATCTCCAGAACCCGCTGCTGTGGCAGTTTCCCTCCGTTTCTCAGAAGCAGATCGTCGAGATTTTCTCCGGTTACGAAATCCATGACGAGATACGGCTCTCCCTGCCGATCCTGTCCGTAGCCATGCACGCGAACAAGATTTGGGTGGGAGAGCTTGGAAGCAGTCTCCACTTCGCGAATCAGTCGCCTCACCGCCAGATCATGCTTAGTGAATTCCGGGCGCATCAGTTTGATCGCCAACATCCTTTTAGTAACCAAATCCTCAGCTTTGTAGACAAGGCTCTGACCACCATGTCCCACTCGTTCAAGCAGCTGATAACGTCCATTCAAGATGCGACCGGCGGGGCGTTTCTCCCTCGGGTCCGGATGAGAGAATCGCCCACTGGCAGTTTGTGTGCCTTCTTCCAGTTTGTTGCATTCGCAGCGACTATTTTGAAAAATCCAAGTCGTCATCGAGCCACTGGTGCCGCTCTTCAGTCCACACTTCGGGCAAACATCGCTGTTCGTGCCGGCTGTGTTTTCTTTCCGGTCAAAAATCATTGGCGTTTCCGAGAGCGTCAAGTGTCCTCAAAATTGACATACCCAGCGCGCACAATCGCTTTCGCGAAACGGAAAAGCATCTGCCTAACCAGTCCATTTAATTTGCTCTTGAGCTATTGACAGCAATCATTAGCGGGAATTAAGCTGGTAAAAACAGGGGGCGGTTATCGCGTTTATGCGTTTGTGTCAATTCAGTCGTAGGAATCGGCGCTCTGAAAAGGGCGCGTTCCTAATGTCAGAGTTTCCTGTTGTTGTTTACATCCTGTTCCTGATAGTGCTTGTCCCATTGCTAGACCTTGTCACGTTGCTTGTCGCCGGAGGGACTCAGTATCTTGCCACTAACGACTTTGCAGCAAAAGCAGCTACTCAAGCTGATTACACGAAGGCGCTAACCAGCATGGCCGAGGAGGCGATTAAGTTTCAGTCCAATGGTTTAGCCAGTTTTGTTCACCTGCAGCCCGTGGCTGGATACACTGGTTGCGGTGATGATTTGTATGTTTTAGCAACAAACATTCTCGCAGGTACTGTAACAAGCTCTCCACCTAATCAGCCTTTAAGTCAACCGGTAAACACAGAGGCGAGCATGTACGAGATACAGGTGAAGAGCGCATACAAAGTGTCTCCACTGATAAGTTTGGCAGCACTGCCTGTTTTGGGAAATGTGCCGGGGTTGGGTACGCCAGTCACTCTTACTTTTACAGCCAACCGCCCGGTGGAGCATCCAGGTGGACTGCAAGCAGCAAGTGATGACAATGACAAAGACATGGTCACAGTCACACAATTTCCCCGTGTAGGTAATAACCCTGGTGCTCCTGCTCAACCAACCAATACAACGTGGCGCAATCCTAATATTTATCAGCAAATCCAAAAAGCTGGACAGTCGATTGTCAGCGAGAACGTCTTTATGGTTCAAGCAGACAACCCCAATTGGACGCCCGCGGGCGTTAATGTTCTGCCCGGTCAAAAAATCTGGGTTGATACGCAGGCAATTGGTATCTGGAGCCCCAGTGGCACTGTTTTTCAGTATGATGCCAACGGTGGCCCGACCAGCGAATGGAGCCCCTATTCTTTCAACAGCCCACTCCAGGTTATGAACCTGCCCATGGCTGCGCTTGTGGGAAAAGTAGGAAGCGGTTCAGCATTTATGGTAGGCAATGAACAATACAACTACCCATGTTCGGGGTCAGGCATGTTCTCAATGATTTTCAATACCTATTTAAATGCATATGGTCAAAGTACGGGCGCTCAGCAGGTTAGAGTGATTGTGGTGCAATGATCGGCGTACCGGCAGCAGCGCTGCTGTTCTGGATCTCACAAGCAACGTGGCGATTGGATTTGCTGGTCTGGCCATAATTACGTTTTTCAGCTACAGCACGGGGCCGCGGGGAAGCTTGCGCAAACCCTGGGCCTAACTGGATGCTCCGGGCAAGTGACTGAGTGACATCTTGTTGCTTTTAAAGGCACCGCTGGCAGTGGCATTAAAAACGTGTTTAGACTTACTAGTTTTGACTTTGCACCATGGGTTCGAATGAAGAATACGGAATACGATAGTAAGCCATATCCCAGGCGTTCTTACCTTTTCGGTGCTGCTCCTATCGCCTTAAAGATTGGTGTAGCTGGTATTAATTGCCATATCATTAGCCCCGCCTGGAACAGGGATAATTTCGGAAACGGCTTGATTGTAGATGTTCATATCCGAACTCGATATGGTGCCTTCTGGACCAGTAGGATTAGTATTAAATTCATACATTAGAGCGGGCAGTACACCGGTGCCTGGACCGCCATTATTTGGACCAGCGGAATCTGTATAAATCGGAGAGGTATATTGCCCTCCGCCGTTATAGTCGTGCCCCCACAATTTGCTGTAAAGACCGTTCACAACCGTTTGTAGACCGCTTTCAGACATGCCATCCGTTTGCATCTGATTAAGCACTGTAATAAGCTGTGGATCTTCATTATTTAGAAATTGCATCTCGTCGGCGTATGAAGCACCGTATTGATTGGGAAAAGCAGTGGTGCCATCGAAGTTGCCGGCTGCAGCTGCTGTTATAGATTGTTCGACTGTGCTGTCCTGAGAGAGTGTCGGACTCCCTGTGACGCTATTAGCTGGCTGAGTTGTGGTAGTCGTGACAGGCTGATTATCGCCGGTCTGAGTTGTGGTAGTCGTGACGGGCTGATTATCGCCGGTGGCACCTGTGCTAGCGAAAGCGGACGGCATGTCCTTTTGCAAGACTCCGTTCAGTGCTTGTTGGTCTGTTGTATTGAGGTTTGCTGCTGCCGCTGCTTGCTGCATCGCCGTGGCGTCAGAGCTCACATTCCCAGTCAGATTAGTATTACTGGCCAAGCTTTGCTGCAATGCGTTGTAACGGGCCGTGCTTATAGCACTAGAAGCATCGCTCATTGCTGATGCTATTGCACTGTCAGACTGCCCGGCAGTCTTTACTACTGCAGCCGCGAGTGCCGACTGATCCTGCGCGCTGAGATTCGTCCCCAATGTGTTTAATGCATTGCCCAGCAGCTGGGTATCGGTTTCACCACCTGGTGCACCACCGCTAGCACTCCCGGCAAAGTTAGTGCCGACATTATTTAGCAAGGAATTATAATCCGTTGGTGACATCGTACTGCCGAGATTCTGGACTGTAGAAGCGAGTGTCGCATCAGTATTCTGCAGATTAGCCAGCGCCGATGCTCCTGGCATATCCTGGCCCAGCACCGTTGATAGTGCTGCCTGATCTGGCTGAGAAAGCCCCGCTCCATTCAGCGCCAGAGCCATCCCGGTGATGTCTGAATTTGCGTTTCCATTAATATAACTACTGTTCGCCAAATAATTCTGCAGTGCACTGCTGCCCGTCGGGGTCAAAGCAGCGTTGGCATCATTTACCGCCTGGTTCAGCGTTTGATCTTGATTCTCAGCACTGGTCAATGATGGGTAGGTTTGAGTAGGCGCTGGCGGCGTGGCTTCGACCGGTACGACTGGCGTCTGGCCCTCTGCAACGGTCACGTTGTCGGGATTGACAATCGGGACTTCGGGCTTTGTTCCAGCAGCTGGCGTCGATACAACCTCCGGGCTCGCCGGCGGCAGCGCTGCCACCTCTCCACCGGGAAGCGTGGAAGTCGCTGCTTCGCCGGCCGGTGTCGCACCCGCCGAGCGCTCTTGTCCTCCGTGATCGCGCCCTCCGTGGTCTCGCTCTCCGTGATCGCGCCCTGCGTGATCTCGCCCTCCGTGGTCTCGCTCTCCTCTCTGGCGAGGACAGCTTTCTTGCTTTTGTCTGTCCCCTGGACTCTGTCCCTCTTCAGTCGCACCAGATTCAGCGCCAGTTCGCTGATCATGCGCACTGACGAGTTCAAAGTCCTTTCCATCACGCGATTGAAGATGTCCAGTGGCAGTGTCAGAACCGCGCATATCTGGATGGAAATCTTGTAGACTCGCACTAAGATTGAGGTGCGAATTTGGCTGGTGCTCCGTCCTGTGATCTAATTTCTCTGGCGCAGCGCTTGTGCCTTCGAGATTTGAATTTGCCATTTGCTCCACTCCAAAACAGCTTATTAGAGATTGAACTTTTTAAGCACATTTTTGAATCTGAACATCTCGAAGATTTCTGTCGAGGCGCCGTATGCTGCTCGGCTTAGTTCTTAGTAAATAACGATTGGCACCGCAGATGATGCCTGCCTGCGATCACCCAAAAACTGTTCCGCATTTTTTGCTGCTTCCGAACTCTTCTAGATCCCGATTGAATTCTCCTGCATCGAACTTTCCAAATGTGAGGGGCTTTTAGTAACATGGTAATACTGAGACGTTAGCAGACCAGTATGACAGCGAGTTGACATTTCTAGAGTTCCAATCTGATGAACCTATGTAGAAAATCACTCTACCTGGTCTATGGAAAAACCAGCGGCTTCAAATGCTCATCAATACGTGAGTGTTGCGTTTTGCGTAACAGTCAACTGCCGATTCTAAGCGCCGAGAGGCAAGAGTCGCAAGTGCCACTACTGGCGGTGCCCGGGTGGGCAAATTTTTTTAGAGAATTGAGAGAGTCAGCGACTGCTGACTCCCCCTCCATTCCATCATGGTTAATCCTGGAAAGTCCATTCTAGTCAGGACAACAGCCGGGGTTCTGCACGTCCGCGGCTTAAGTGACGGCGGCACTGATGCCGCCGCCTGTGAGGATTGAATGGGCAGTCTGTTGCTACTTCAGGAAAGAAGCCCAGTTGTCCAGTCTGCGCATTCCACGATTTTGACGCGCATTTCGAAAAACGACGTGAAGAAACTCACGGTGCATTTACACGGCACTCCTTCTTTCGCCAATTGCTGAGCCAAAATGGCGCGGTCTGCGGGCTCGCCAGGCAGCTCGTGCACGTATGTGAAAGCTTCCCAACCTTCAGGAGGACCCTGCTCAATCCTCAGATAAATCCTTGTTTCGTCTGTTCCAGCGTTGAGAATTGTCTTGGCTGAGAATATGGGCTCCCCGCCGTGCTTCTTGCGAAGGTCCTCGAGTTGCCTGCCAATCTCTAATTGAGATAACTTCAGTACGTTCAATTTCTAGGTCTCCTATAACGTGAAAGTGCAGTTTGCAGTCAGTTGGTCTTTCGGAACTCACAGTTCGTGCCTCTCGGTCATGTAGTAATTTCTGACATAGCGAGAATGATTGGAGAAAATTTTTGTTCCACCGCACAGTGAGAGTTGAAAGACATCCTTACCTTGACAGGCTCAAACACTTCGACGCAACGCTCTCTTGCCGTGTCGTTACCGATTGACGCGTAGCTGCAGGGCACTAGAACTGTCAGCCGGTTGTGAGTTCACACGCCTACAAGTCTAGCCGGATCTAGCAGGGCGAACGATATTAGACTCTCGCTGCTTGTGAGTTGTTCGCGCGTCGAAGCACAAATCGATTATTTATCGGCTGCTCGCGGCGTTTAGCAGCAGTTCGCGGCAGTTAGCGGCAGTTCGCGGCAGTTCGCGGCAGTAATACACCGGACGGTCGTAATAACTCGGTAACAGTCGCTCAGTAAACTGACCTCAAGTTAGAAATATG
>CAJCHQ010000055.1 GCA_903970295.1 Bryobacterales bacterium | reverse complement strand
CATCACTAGAAAAGCTGTCCCGCTCGGCGTGATGCCGAAATCCAGCACGCTAATAATGTTCGGATGCTGCAAAAGACTAACAGCCTGAGCTTCCCGCTTGAAACGCCCGACAGCAGTTTGATCATCGACAAGATGTTCTTTCAAAATCTTTATCGCTACCACTTTGTCAGTTTCGACTTGCCGGGCTTTGTAGACTCGGCTCATGGCGCCGCGTCCGAGCAGAGATAGAATCTCGTACTTGCCTATAAGAGTTGAGCCGATAAGCGGATCGACCTTCACTAGCATCTCATCGAGTGAACCACCATCGTCAGGGCACTCCGACAAATCGCTCCCAAATTGGGCGCCGCATGTTTTGCATACCTTTGTCTGGAGCATCATCCGCATCACTGAAGTGGACCTTGAGGTTATACCCTCTAGTGCCAAAATCTTGTCCGTTTGGTGCCGCCGCCTTACGGGCACGGAGCGGCTTCTTCCTCAACAATGGGTACAAAGTGACCGTAAAGGTTCACCTCCGGCCATTCGGCGGACAAGGTCCCGACGGCAAAGGGCTGCCTGCCGGTCTTGAAAGGAAGGGCCCTGGCGATGAGTGGCCGCGTCCACGTTTCGACAGAGAAGGCCCCGTTGCAAAAGACCACCTCCCGGCCTTGATGGGAAAGGTGCTGGCATCAAAGAGCCATCAAGTTTCGGCGGTCCCCCTCCGGACGGGGAAGGTCCACCTCCATTTGGCGGGCCACCTCCCGGCGGACAGAAACGACCTCCATTCCCCGGACCAGCTCTCAACGGCACCGCACATCCCCCACGATCTGACCAACAGAATTCGCGAAGTAAAAGAAAGATTGGCAAGGCGGTCAAGACGAACAGTAAACCTGCCACGCAGCAGACAAGCAAGAAATATCGCAACACGCCTGACTGCGTCATAATTTTGCTGAAATTCTTTTGTCAGAAATCTGCGCGGACAGGTTCTCAAGTGGCTCTCGAAGCTGTTCGCCGTCGAAACGAAACTTACCGATATCGGTAAATTTCTGGTATACATCTTTCGGTCTCCCGAAGCCCTTAAGCGCAAAACCCTTTACCAGCTTGCTTTTCAGGGTTATCAGTAAATTGTGACACAGCTGTAACTTTTAACGCGTAGATTCATGGACGAACAAGAGATTGTTCGTGCGTTGAACGGAATGTTTATCAACCCAGCTCTAGAAGTTCGCCTGGCACGGCGGCTGATTTAATTGCGCTGACAAAAAGAAACAACACATGAATGAATCGGGAATTGCGTTTGTCGGGGAGGACTAAAATGCATTGCTCAAATAGAACACTTTTTGCCGGTTTGATTACTACACTCACGATAATGTTAACTACGGTTGCGCCAGCCAAGGCCCAAATTGTCGAGGCAAACGCACTTGCTTTTGCCGGTCCTGGTCATGGAGTACTTTTAGGGGCGGACAACGCCCCCACAACTTGCGCCCAGAGAGATCAAACGAATTCATCGCAAGACAAAATGATGGGTCAATTCGAACCTGGCACCGAATACGTAACCAGCTATGACGATAGTGCTAGAGGAGACAATTGGGTCGCTGTGCTCTTCACATTCGGCGTAATTTTCTTCGCACCGGCTTTAGCGTTCAAATACATGACGAAGAAACGTCCTGATGGCAGCATCAACCTCGTCCGCATCGGACAAGGACTACAGGAAGATGCTCGCTTAGACAGAATGACCAGTCGAGTCCTCAGAAAATTCAAATTCGGCTAAACATCAAGCTAACAAAATAAAAGACTTGGGAAAGGGCGAGCGGGACGGAAGTAATTCCGTCCCGTTTGTTAACTATTTGTCGGTGCGAAACGCCAATCCGACAAAGAAAGTTGTGAGGGAACCAAACATAATTCTCCAGGGAAAAGAAATAACCGGAATCTTTGCCAAAGCCTCGATCCGATATCCGCCCAAAAGCTCGATTACTTGGTTGGGCAGGCCAGTCATCACGGCGACAACGAGGGCACCGGCAATCATGCCAATATAGTTGCCTAAATCATTTCCCCGTTTCTTGGTCAGCAACCCGATCAAGAAAACACCCAGCAAAGACCCATAGGTGTAGCCAAAGATTCCCAGCACAATTGGAATGATGCGCGAATCCGGATTTTCTATAACAAAATATGCAGTGCCGCTGGCGACTAAGATCATGATGCCAGCAAAAATGTATGTAAAGTATCTAGCCGCGCCGACAGTTTCGCTTTCACTTTGATCGGCGTGCCGCGACTGATAAAAATCCCGCGTAAAGGTTGTTGCCAATGCATTCAGAGCCGCACTCAGTGAACCCATCGACGTGGCAAAAATGCCTGCCACCAACAAGCCGCGAAAACCAACAGGCATTTGAGTCAAAATAAAATAGGCAAAGATCTCGCTGTTTTTGCCTGGCAAAGCCGGATCGTGATGCAGCTGATAAAAGCAGTGAAGCAAAATGCCGATGGTGAGAAAGACAAATCCGATCGGCAAATCTGCCAAACCCGAAGTAATGAGAGACAGCTGACTCTTTTTATAATCGGTCGCAGTAAGCATTCTCTGCACCATGTCTTGATCGGTGCCATGAGTCGCGAGCGTAGTAAAAACCGATCCCAGCAATGCAGCCCAGATCGTGTAATCGGTTTGCAAAACACTGCGGATGTTTTCTGCAAGCGCCAAACTACTTTTGGTGCCGAGCGTGATCATGGGCATCTCATGATTAGCGACGAAGTCATTGACGGCCGGCAAACCCATATTTAGAACTAGAATCGCGATTGCGCTGAGCGCACCTCCCAACATAACCGTCGCTTGAATGCAATCGGTCCAGACCACTGCCTTGATGCCGCCAATTGAAGTGTAGATAGCAGTCACTGCAGTGACCGAAACAATCGACAACAAATAAATGGCTATCTGTTGAGCAACCGTCGGTTGGCTTCCGGTCAAAAGTGTAAAACCAACCGCCAGGACTATCGCTGAAACATAAAGTCGAGCACCAGAAGCAAGCACTCGTGTGATTAAAAAAACAAGCGAAGCTGCGCTTCTGCTGCCTTTACCGAAACGAATCTCGAGAAATTCGTAAATCGAATAGACTTTGTAGTCGAAAAACGGCTTGATGAATAATAAAGCAACGATGACGCGCCCGATAACCGTACCAATAACGATTTGCAAATACGTGTAATTAATCAGCTTATAGCCCTCGCCAGGCATCCCAAGAAAACTCGCAGCACTAGTCTCTGCGGCTATGATTGATGCGAGAACGGCTAACCACGGAATAGATCGCCCGCCCAGAGAAAAATCGCTGAGACTGTTTTCGCGCTTGCCAAATTTCAAGCCGACCAAAACTACAATGATAAAGTAGCCAACGATCACGGTCAGATCGATCACGAAAAACAAATCGAGATGCATACGGCTTACTTCGCTTCTGTGACTGGCGATCTCTCTGAGATGCCATTCTCGTTGAACGCCTCGATTTGAAAATAGTAGGGACGATCGCGGTCCATGCCGCCCCATTGATATTCGTTGGAGCCATAGACCATGATGTTGTTATAAAGTTTTTCGGGCGCTATGCCAAAACGAATTGTGTATCCGGTCGCCATATCGACAGCCGCCCATTTGAGCCAAACGCTTCTCCGTTCTGCGTCTCCACGCAGCGCTGCGAGCGCCGATACCGGGGAGGGCTTGGCACCCTTGCCATTGCCAAAGACTCTCAATCCACTGATGGCGAACTTGCCGGTGGGAACGTGAATGTTCTCGATTTTTATAAAACGTGCGTCAACTGGTGCAGGCAATTCAATGTAATCATGGGGAACATCAAAAGCATTCTTGCTCTTATCGACCATCACCTGCCAATTCACCCCATCAGGCGAAGAGTAGAGAATGTATTGATGACACAAGCCGAGCTGCTTCCCCGTAATCGTCGCATCTTGATCGGCATAATTGATCTGTATAGCTCGCACTGTCGAGAGCGCACCCAGATCAGATTGCAGCCATTCGCCTCGACCAGCTGTCGCCGCACTCCAGTAAGTTTTGATGTTTTCGTCGACAGCATTATTTGGCGCAAAGCCTCCAAGCGTGCTCGATACGGTCACCGGCTTGTTGTAGTTCAAAAGCATCCAACCAGTGAAACAATCGCCAGTGAGGTGATGACCTCTGCCTGCAGCCGCGCTCAGCGGATAGTCACCATAGGAGGTATCACAGTACAAAACACCGTCTTTGTCGAAACCAGCCGGCCACATGCCAATTCGGCGCTCGAAATTGTTCTTTACGGAAACGACCATGGTGGAGACGTGCCACCAGTCTCCGAATTGATCCTGAAAAGTGCCGCCATGCCCGGCACCTCTCGCAAAGCCGCCGAGTTTGTATGAAAACGGATTATGCTCCTGATAGACAAAAGGTCCAAACGGATGCTCACCAATATACACACCATCGCCGTATCCGCTGAACTCTGTTCCCGGTGCACCATACTGCAAATAATATTTGCCGTCGTGTTTATTCATCCAAGCCCCTTCGATAAAAGGCTTGAGAAACACGTCGTCATGATTTTCACCGAAACGCTCCCATCCATGGGCATCTTCGTGAAGCCTGATCAGTTCCTTTCTAGCCCCAATCGGCTCAAATGACTGCGGATCGATTTCTTGTCCATAAATCGGAAATTCATTACTCGAGCCGTAGTACAGATACAAACGCCCATCGTCATCGTAAAAAAAAGCCGGATCCCAAGCCGCGACTTTAAAGGCTCCCACAGCCTCGCTCCACTGATCGATTTTGGGATTGGTGCTTCTCCAGATCGGGAAATCAAGTGTCGTCGTCGAACCAAACACAAACAAAGTGTCCTTGATCGCAAACGGCGCCGGCGCGCACAAATCATCGAAAACGTGATGGTAAGGCTTGAGAAAGTGCCGCGCCACAAAATGCCAACGCAACATGTTATCGCTCCACCAGTAGCCCCACTGGTTGGTTGAAAACAGATAGTAATTATTTTGGAAAAACACAATTGCCGGATCGGCGGTGGCACGATGCTTTCCGTTGGCAAATTCGTCGGGGATCGGACAATAGCCATAATCAAGATTTAGCGGATTGCAAAAAGTAGTCGTTTTCGTGTCCGCGCCTTCGCGATGCGCCAGTTCCGTGTCCGCGCCTTCGCGATGC
>CAJCHQ010000054.1 GCA_903970295.1 Bryobacterales bacterium | reverse complement strand
ACACTCTTTCCCTACACGACGCTCTTCCGATCTCACTCCGGGTTCCAGATCGATCTTGAGTTTAGCCGTCCAATCCATGTATTGCATTTTCTTTGGAATGTCGACTGTGATACCGCCCAGCTCGTTAACCAGCTCCACGAGCCCATGCACATTCAAAACGACATAATGATCGATCGGCAATTGCATAAATTCGGAGACCGTTCTTTGCGCCAGCTGCGCACCACCGATGGCGTTAGCACCATTAATCTTCTGCGTCCCGCGCTGGCCCGGAATACTCACTCTCGTATCGCGCGGAATCGAAACCGCACCGAAGGCATTACGGTAGGGATCGAATCGTGCCACCATGATCGTGTCGGACCGCCCACTGAAGGCATCCTGGTCGATCTGCTTGTGACGATTACCGAGGTCTTTGTATTCGACATCGACGCCCAGGAGCAAAATCGTCGTTGGCTCGCGTAGACTGCCAATGCGCAAAGCCGGCGGCAAGAGCGTCGGCCGATATATCAATGTAGCTATATAGCCGGCAGCCACGCCCAGTACCGCAGCGACAACAATGATCAAAAACCAATTTGGGGAGCGCAAAGTTCAACCTGAGGGAACCTGGGCTATTATACGAGCAAGAAAAAGGCGAACCGTAGTTTTTCGAGGTAGGACGGCAGCAATTTTATGACGCAAAATCAGCCGCAGAAGGGCGTTCCCAGAGTGCTAGCCATCAATTTTGGTGGCATCGGTGATGAAATACTTTTTCTTCCCACCTTACAAAGTATACGCAAAGCCTATCCTAGCGCCAGTTTGACCCTGTTGCTCGAGCCTCGCTCTCGCTCATTCGAACAAATAACTAATCTGATCGACAAGACGATCGTCTTCGATATCAAAAAGCGCCCCCTTCTGCCTGCTGACCTCTGGCAATTGCTTTCATTGATTCGTGCGGGGAATTACGACGTCGTCGTCTCTTCCGGCTCCTCACCACCAGTGGCGGCACTGTTATTTTTATCAGGGATCAAAAAACGTGTCGGCTATGGCTCCAACCCGCTTGCCAAGCTGCTCCTTACCGACGCCGTGCCCTTGAACAAGGAACAATATGCAGCCTGCATGTACCAGGATTTAGCACGCGGAATCGGCGAAGCGAAGATGCCCCTTGCCAGCTGTTTACCTGCTGCCGTCCTCAATCCAGATAGTTTAGAAAGGATGAGGGATTTTCTCCACACCACAGACAGTACCAAACATCTGATCGTGAGTCATCCGGGCACTAGTCGCCTGGCAGTGGAAAAAGGCATTATCAAAACCTGGGCAATCGACAACTGGGTCACCTTGATCAGCCGCCTGCAAGCCGATCAAGACGTGCAGGTCATTGTCGCCGGCGGACCCGACGACCAGGAAACAATCGCCAAGCTCCTCGAAAAAGTGCCCGCGACCTCGATACTATCGGCGGTGGGCCAGACGAAAAGCTTCGCCGACCTCGCTGCCTTAATCAGCTTGTGCGATCTACTTGTCTGTGTAGATTCAGCGCCAATGCACCTCGCCGTCGCACTTGATCGACCGGTAGTGGCATTATTCGGTCCCACCGACGAAGCCAAACTTTTGCCCAATCGAAGCAAATTTAAAGCCGTGCGCGATCTGCCTCTCGCCCAAAAACCTCGCCACATGCAAGATGGCCTGGGCGTCGACGTCAGCCCCGACGTTGTCTATCAAAGCGTGCGCGAACAGTTGAAAGCTCTTTGACACTAAATTACCAGGTATTACAATACTAATTGCCGGGCGTTAGAATACTAATTACCGAGCGTTAGAATACTGATTACCTGGCGCTAGAATACTAATTACCGGGCGTCAGAATACTAATTATCGGCCATTTGAATACTAATTACCGGGCGTTAGAATACTAATTACCGGGCGCTAGAATACTAATTATCGGCCATTTGAATACTAATAACCAAGAGCAAAACCATATGTACTGCAGGATTATCGAGCCGAGAGTGCGGGAATCACTGGCAGACACCCCGGTGATTCTAATAGTCGGTCCGAGGAGAGTCGGTAAGACAACATTAGTTCGAAAGCTGACTGCAGGCGATCACCGGTACTTGACATTAGACGATCCAACCGTACTAGCTGCAGCACGTGCCGACCCCGTGGGATTCGTGCGTGGGCTGGACCGTGCCATCATCGACGAAGTTCAGCGCGTGCCAGAGCTGCTTTTAGCAATCAAGAAGTCCATTGACGAGGACTACCGACCTGGTCGGTTTTTGTTGACAGGATCAGCCAACGTGCTGACATTACCACGGGTTGCTGACAGCCTGGCCGGCCGAATAGAAACGCTGAGCATGTTACCACTGGCGCGGGTTGAGGTTTTCGGCAAACCATCCACGTTTCTAGACTGCGTATTTGACGGACAGCTTGCTACTCGGGATGTCGTTCTCGGTGATGATTTGATTCAGCTCGTGTTGGGCGGCGGCTTTCCTGAAGCCATTAACCGAGATACTGAACGACGGCGCCAAGATTGGATCCGCTCGTATCTGAATTCGGTTCTCACGCGCGATCTGCGGGAACTTGCCGAAGTTGAAAAACTGACTGATTTGCCCAAGTTTGTCCGCCTGCTGGCTCAATATTCCGGTCAGTTGATCAATTACTCCGATTTGGGCAGCAAGGTTGGCATCAACTACAAAACCAGCCAGCGCTATGTATCACTTCTGGAGCAATTGTTTCTGATATCGACACTGCCACCATGGTATACAAACGCCATCAAAAGAATAACAAAATCACCCAAGTTGCATTTTATCGACTCAGGCATCCTTTCAACCAGCCGCAGTTTGACGTTCAATCGAGTCAAAGATGATCGCCGTGAGTTTGGTGCTGTTCTTGAGAGTTTTGTGTTCGCTGAAATCTTGAGGCTAATGACTGGCTCGCATTTGCGGCTCACGCCTTATCACTTCCGCGATCAGCAAATGCGAGAGGTCGATATCATCTTGGAGCGTGACGACGGAACGATCGTCGGCATCGAAGTCAAAGCCAGCGCCACAGCGTCTGAAAAAGACTTTTCAGGTCTGAAGGCATTGGCCGGAGCCTGCGGCGATAAATTTGCCTTCGGCGTTGTGCTGTTCGATAGTCAAGATTTAATCCCCTTCGGCGAGAAGTTGGTGGCTGCTCCCATCTCCTGTTTGTGGAGCTGATGCCATGTTCATGACTAAAACCACGGGCTGCACCAGATACGGTGCAGCGACACAATCAGCCAGAGCAAATTACTGCACCGAAAATCGCATTTTTAGAGTTAGCTATGACTGAATTTCTGCCGCCGCCTGCAGGCGAGCACGGCGCTCAGCTTCGGCGCGATACTGCCTGCCGGTGTCGGCCGGATCAATCGATGGAATGGAGAGCTCGAGAAATCCGGTGGGAACGTCGCTGAGCAAATTATCGTTGTCGCCGACCAACGAAAGCAATGTGTCGACAATCTGCGGGTCAAACTGAATGCCGCGCTGGCGGCGCAATTCGTTGATTGCTGCTTCGTGCCCGACGGCCTTGCGGTATGGTCTGTCAGTGGTCATCGCGTCATAAGCATCGGACACGAGAATGATGCGTGCGCCCAGGGGAATATTTTCGCCTGTGAGACCATCCGGATACCCGCCGCCATCCCAGTATTCGTGATGGTGCAAGACATATTCGCGGGTGCGGGCGAGACCTCTCAGTTCGCCTATTATCTGGGCACTCTTGACTGGATGCTTGCTCATGATTTCGCGTTCTTCCTCAGTCAACTTCGAGGGCTTCCACAAAATCGATTCAGGCACGCCTATCTTGCCGATGTCATGCAAAATGCCGGCGAGCTCGATGTCTTTCAAGTGATCGTCGGGCAACTGCAATGCCCGCCCGATCATCACGGCAACGCGGCTGACGCGCAAGCTGTGTCCGGCCGTGTAATCACACTTGGCATCGAGAGCATCGGCGAGGGCGCGGATGGCGCCGGTGGAGAGTTCTTCCAGTTGGGCCAGGGCATAGCGCAAGTCGCGGGTGAGATTGTCGTTGCTTTCTTTCAGCTCGAAAGCTTCGAGCGCGCGGCGCACTGTCAGTTTGAGCTCATCCGCATCCCACGGCTTGGGCACATATTTGTAAACGTGACCGGCGTTGATCGCGTCAATCAGCGCCTGGACATCGGTGTAACCAGTCAAAAGAATTTTGATCGCGTCGGGGCGAATCGACAAACTCTGCTCGAGGAGCTGCACTCCAGTCATTCCAGGCATACGCTGGTCGGTGATAATCAGGCTAATAGGCTCGCGCTCGAGGATGGACACTGCCTCTTGGCCGCTTTGCGCTTCGAAGACTTCGTGTTCGCCACTGAGAACGCGTGTGAGCAGGCGCACATTGGCTACTTCATCGTCGACCACTAAAACGGGGTGCCTTCTTGCCATGCTTATCTCCGAAACTGTCTTCCCTGCGGTCGTATGTCTGGTCTGGATTCGTCTTTAATCTGGCTCATGGGCCTTGGCTGTGGCTTTCTCTCTGAGGTCGTCAGGTCTGGCGTAGATGGGAATGCGCACCCGAAACGTCGTCCCGATTTCTGGCGTCGATTCACACCAGATCTGCCCTCCATGCCGTTCGATGATCGAGTGACATATGGACAAGCCTAATCCAGTACCCTGTCCAACCGGCTTGGTTGTGAAGAAAGGTTCGAAAATTTTACTCTGAACCTCGGGTTTAATACCACCCCCGTTGTCACTGACGGTGACTAAGACTTTCCCATCTTCCATTTTGGTCGACACCTTAACCACAGGCTCTGGCTTCTTTTCGACCGCCTGCGCGGCGTTGGACAAAAGATTCATCCAAACCTGATTAAGTTGACCCGGGTAGCATAGAATCGGCGGCAGCTCGGCAAAATCGCATTGTGCAGGAATTTTGTCCCGTCCATAGTATTGCGAAAGAATTTTCAACGTCGACTCGATTCCTTCCTGCAATGATGCCTCTTTGAGTTCGGCTTCATCCAAACGACTGAAGCTCTTCAAATTTCGGATGATATGCCGTATGCGATCGGCGCCCTCATTCAAATCGGCAAGAATGTTATCCAGGTCTTTGACCAGGAATTCATATTTGAGTTGCTTCTTCAGCGCATCGATTTCATTTTTATGTTCAGCCGGAAGCCCATCGAGAGCACCGACAATCTTTTTCAAATCTTCGAAGTAGTCTCTGAGATAAGGCAGATTGCCGTGCACGAAATTAATCGGATTGTTCAACTCATGGGCAATGCCAGCAACGAGACGACCCAGTGATGCCATTTTCTCCTGGTGAATCAATTGCGATTGAATTGCTCGCAACTCCAAATTTTTGGCGTCCAGATTGAGATTTTTCTGCACCAGATCTTTGTTTTTGCGCGAAAGCTGGTCGACGAGTTCGGCGTGTTCGATGGCCACAGCCACCTGACCGGCGACCGAGTTGACCAATTGTAACTCCGAGCCGGTCCAGACTCTGTCTTTGTCTCGCTCGGCGATCAAGAGCACACCTTTAGATTGATCGGCGTACATCATCGGCTTGATTATCATCGAGGAAAAATTGAGACGCTTCAACTCTTCCTTGACGGGGGCGAAGAAAGGCTCATCGGCAGGATTGGTGAATAGGAAAATCTTGATCACTTCGTCATCGCGATCGCGCTCATATCTGGATTTGCTATTTAAAACAAAAGCGCAGATGCTGGCTCCGAAGAAAAGATTCTTCTCGGCATCATCATCTCGTTCTTCCGCCGAGTGCACTGATTCGCAGACGATCGGCAATTCGTCTTCGTAAGCGCTCGGGCAGACAATGGCACAGCAACTGACATGCAGAGCCTTACCCAATTCGTCGACGGCAGTCTCGAAAATACGATTGAGATCGAGTGTCGAGCGCAATGCCGAGTTGATCGAATTGATCAAGCGCTCGCGGGCGGCCGTCGCTTTTACTTCGGCAACCAGGTCAGTATTGGCGAGAAGTTGGTCACGGAGCCGATTGGCGCTGCGCCGCTCCAGTCCCGACATATATTCGCAAAAGCGTCCCCAGATGAAAGTGACGCTAACCAGAAGGGCGCTGCGAGCAAGAATGCGGCGCCAGAGTTGCTGCGAGTAGGCTTGAGCCAGCCCCTGCTGATTGTGCGGATCGAGAATAAAGGGCAGCAGACTGGCATTTTCTGCCAGTAACAAGCCGACATACGAGATCGAAACCAGGAAGGACGTGCCCATGATGCCGCGCCGCCCGAAAACAAAACTCGACAGCAAAATCGGCAGTAGATAGAGCACGTAGAGATCAGATTCGACGCCGCGCGTGTAATGAACCAGCCCGGTCAAAGCAAGCACATCGCACGAAATAAGCAGGGCATTCATCACCGGAATCAAGTGCGGCGTGTGAATGATATTGCGGTGCAAAATAAAAAGGGCGACAGCCGAATAGACGACCACACCAAATGTGGTGCTCATCAAGGAGGGCAGGTCCAGATCGGTTCTAGCCATGAAGCCGACACCGATACATAGAACCAGTCCAGCAGCGGCAAAAGAGAGGCGAAAGTGAAGCAGCTTCTCGGTTTTAAAAAGCAGCTCAGCGCGCTTTTCAGATTTGACGCGCTCATCGTTGGGGTCGATGTCGGGCTCGTCGTTGACAGTGCGATCTGCCAGTCGGCGCGGTCCGGTCCGTTTTTCGTTCAACTCGTTTTGGTCAGAGGTAATCGGAAGCACGTTTGTAGACCTCGGCGGCTTCGGCGAATTTTCCCAGATGCTTGAGGGCACCGCCCCAGGCTTCGTACACGTCTCCGTCGTAAGGATCTATCTCGGCGGCCTGTTCGTATTTTTCGAGAGCCAGCTCGTGTAATCCGAGCAAGGCTAACGTCTTGCCCCAAGAATAATACAAAGCCGAGTCTCCTTCATAAGAATCTGAATCGCAGGCTTTTCTAAACATGTCGTCGGCTTCGACGAAGCGACCATCCGTCAAGAAAATTTGACCGGCGAGAACGTATGCGGGTCCGTTTTGCGGGTCTTCGATCAGCAGTTGTTCGAGCACTGAAAGCGCCTGATCGTGCTGATTGCCTTCTTTGAACGCTTTAGCCAGAGCCAATCTCGCGTCGACATCGCCTGGCACCATGGTCAATAGTTTTTGTGATTTATCGAGCACATCGTCGAAACGAGAAACTTGCAAAAGCTGCTCGATTACTTCTTTTTCGGGGATGAGAACTTTTTTGTCGAGACTGACGGCGGCGGCGAATTCTTTTTGAGCGGCCTCCACTTCACCCATCACTTCCAGACTGCGAGCGGCATGCAAGTGCCCGAGCGG
>CAJCHQ010000053.1 GCA_903970295.1 Bryobacterales bacterium | reverse complement strand
CGACGGTATTTCGGGAGCATGCCTCCGTGGTGCACTCCGATACCGTGGTGCAGCAACCGAGAGAGCGTGCGTCCAAAGCCGGGAGCGAATCGAAAGAGCCGTAGCCTAAAATCCTTCCAGGACGATCTTTCCTTGAGACTTTCCAGACTCGACCAGGGCGTGTGCCTTTTTCAAATTGGCGGCGTTGATTGTGCCGAAAACTTCATTCGCAGTTGTTCGTATGGTTCCATCATCAACCAGATCAGCCAGCTCGCTCAAGAGCAAGTGTTGTGCCGACATATCTTTCGTTTCGAAGGTAGAGCGGGCGAACATGTATTCCCAATGCAAAGAAGCACACTTAGTTTTGAGAAGATTAGCATCGAGCGTTTTTGGATCGTCGATCACTCCAAATTTACCTTGCGGAGCCAGGATCTCGACTAAGCCTGAATAATGCTCAGCAGTGGCAGTCAGACTGGCAATGTAAGCCGCATCTTTCGCGCCAATCCGTTTGAATTCTTCGGCAAACGGTTGATTGTGGTCGATTACGTGGTGGGCTCCAAGCTCCCGGCACCAAGATTGTGTCTCTGGTCGTGACGCCGTCGCGATAACAGTCAAAGCGGTGAGTTTACGAGCGAGCTGAATCAGGATCGAACCGACACCGCCGGCGCCACCAACAATCAATAGACTTTCCTCACTCTGCCCCTTAGCCTTTTTCACCCCCAATCGATCGAAAAGCAATTCCCAGGCGGTAATTCCTGTCAGAGGCAAAGCTGCTGACTGCGCGAAATTCAAACTCCGAGGCCTTTTACCTACAATTCTTTCATCGACCAGATGAAACTCTGAATTGGTCCCCTGTCTCAAAATTGAACCGGCGTAATATACTTCATCACCGGCGCTAAACAAGGAGCAATCGCTGCCTGTTTCGACCACAACACCAGCCGCGTCATAACCCAGAATTTTGTATTGACCATTCTCTGGAGCGCTCCGTCGTCTCACTTTGGCATCAACCGGATTAACCGATATGGCTTTGACTTGGACGAGGAGATCGCGTCCTCTTGCCTGGGGCTTGGGTACTTCGATGTCCAGCAGAGAATCAGCGGCGTCAATGTCTAGCGACTGCTTGTATCCAACGGCTTTCATAGAGATGAACAAACCTCTAACTAACACGCTTAGAATAACGTATTCGAAGCGGGTCGTCAGCCGAGATTCCCGATTTGCCATCGGAAATTCGCTCCGTTTGCTGAATGAGGCTCTGCCGGCGCTAGCCATTGTCAATGAATTTCTGAGCGTCCAGCACCCGTCCGTCCCTCCGTGGGCGGTAGTTGCCCTGTCCAAACAGTCGACACTTAACCGATATCGGTTGAGCGCGGCGACAATCACACCACCCGAAGCAGCAAATCAACGTCAAAAAAACCACTAACATTTAAAGAGGGGGCATTCGATCAAGTGCAGCCATTTAGCTTTGCCACAACCATTGCCGGAGCAATTGAATCCATGCAGCCAGTCCCAGGATCGGCTGCACAACTGCCAAACGAACCATCAAACCACTCAAAAGCTTTGTATTCGGTGCGTGTATTGGGAGACGATGGCTCTGGGTCTGTCATACATTTGACCGAGCAAGAATTGGCAAAGACAGGGAAACAATTTGGAAATTTTCGATAATAAAGTGCTGAGCCCTGAAATAATGCAACCGTCGGAGCGCCCTGCTGGACTGCAATGTGCATCAGCCCGGTATCGACGCTAACAACTGCCATAGCACTGCTTATAATATCGATGGCATTCTGGATCGTAGGTGTTCTTATCCATTCAACCCCATGTTCGATCAGATCAAAAACGACGGCACTCCGCTCCGGCTCGCCCAGCATACAGGCCGATCTGCCCGCGCCTGCCAAGGCGCCAATCAGCTCCAGCCATAGGCTGACGCTCCAAGTTTTAGAGGCTGTGGTTGTGCCAGGAACGATCAACACTTTGCCACCAAACTCCGGGCGGTGAGCAAAATCAAATGCAATACGCGTATCGAAATCGGCATCAAATCCGTAATCGGCAGAGATTACTCGGAGAATATCGTTGATGCGAAAATCTGGATAATCGCGGGCAAATTCCGGCCCGCCCCAGACGTAGTCGGTTTGCAATCTGTGCGCCCGCAAGTTGAGATAACGGTCCCCGCCACGCAATTCAATCTTCGCCAAATCGGGCTCCCGAATTGTACCGGTCAAGCCTTTGATTGCCTCGGTCAACCCCTCTTGTCTGGGTGAGCGCGCCACCAGATAAGTTTCACTCTGCTCAATCGATTTGTACAAAAGCGGCAGCGTGACGATAACGTCACCTAGCCCGGAGCCCAAAGGCGCAATGTAAACAGTCATCGAGTCACCGATAGTGGGAGACAGATTATAGCGGCCGTGAAACAAATTTACCCCTGCACAAAAGAAATAACCTGCGAGAGTAGTCTCGAGGTTATTTCTGAATCAAGGCTTACCTGTCAGTGTCGGGATCAGCTAGGCTCGCCTCTCTAAAGATGCCCTGAGCGAACTCTGGGCGAGAGCAGTCTCAGCGCCTAGGCGCGGGCGCCAAAGTGGTGGCGCATGTGGTGACCACCGAAACCACCTAGCGCTTCAGACACCAGCATCTTATGACGCAGTGTTTCCTTTTGATCGGGCGTCAAAATCGACATGAAATCAATACGTTGCTCCAATTTTTCAGTGCCCACTTGAGCTTTCAGATCGTTGATCTTGCCTTCGATCGACAGAGCTTGTTGCTTGTCCACACTGGGCTTGGTCAAAACGTCTTTCAATTGATCGTTGAGCGCTTTCAATTGAGCGAACTGAGGCGCCATCGTGACGCGACCTTGATCTTTGAGCGCGGCGATTTTAACCAGCTGATCGTCGCTCAGTCCCAGTTTTTTGCCAAATTCTCTTTTGCCAAACCCTTGG
>CAJCHQ010000052.1 GCA_903970295.1 Bryobacterales bacterium | reverse complement strand
CTTCTTTGCCATTTGAGTTCATACAACACCGCCGATGAATCCCCACCGAGGGGATTGATAAGTGATTCTATTTGTGGACCGTGTGCACTTTATGTATGGGCAGATTCGTGCCTGCGGTAACGGTCTTGTCAGAGTTATTTTTGCAAATTTAACGGTTGATGTTGAGCTAGTTTGGCGGCTGTGGTGAAAAAAATGCGTAATGCTTTCTCAAAACGAGCAAAATTATTTCCTGGGTTTGACAGTCGGCTGTTCGATGAATTTGCAAAAGCATGCGATAAGCCTTCCTGCTTTTAGACCATCCGAAGAGGTGGGCAGCGTGAGTGCGGTCTGTAAAATCCCGAGACTGCAGGATTTGATTGAGACAGTTCAATCCCAACCGCCTGGAGATCTCTTTCAAAGCCCGCTTGGCTCGATGGATGGACAGATGTCCGGGACCTTTTTCAACGTTGTCGAGTAAGGCCTCGACGATCACCCGGCGCATAGTTTCGGAGGAAATCGCTAAATCGACTGATTCTTTGAGGATCTCGAGCTCGATGTAGCGTTGCTTCAAATTGGTTGGCATTTTACTGCTGGCGAGTAAACGCAATACGCGCGTCCGCGTGGCCACCATTGCGGCATCGAAGTCTAATTCGGGAAGCAGTGCGGTTTGTAGTTCGGGAGTTGCGGCAAAGGTCGACGTCGAAGAAAAAATTGTTTGATTTGGCAACATAAAATGATCTTGCTTTAATTGCGCTTTGTGCCGACTGTCGTCGTGCCGCTGACGTGAAGAATAGAGCTGCCAAATAACAATCAGATAACAGCGTGCAAGTTAGTTCACGCAACGTGCATCGAAAATCTGCCCGCTAGCGGCTTGCACCAATGCAAGAGCGAGCAGGCAGTTATAATGTGCACGTACAGCGTGGCGTAGGTTAATATCTGTGGCCAAAATACTACTAGTGGATGATGACGAAAGTCTCGTCGCAGTGATCGAAAAGGTATTGCTCGACGAAAAGTACGTTGTCGACAAAGTCTTCACTGGTGCCGATGCCAATTCTTATATGACGGCAGTGAATTACGACTTGATCATCCTCGACTGGAATTTGCCAGACGCGGTGGGCACAGATATTTGTCTGGATTATAGAAACAGCGGCGGCAAAACACCGATCCTGTTTTTGACAGGAAAGGCGAGTATTGATAGTAAAGTTAGTGGCCTCGACTCTGGCGCCGATGATTATTTGACAAAACCGTTTGCGATGGGCGAGCTTCTCTCGCGCGTTCGCGCCCTCTTGCGCCGTCCAGTGGAAGTCAGGCGCAGCACAATTACGGCCAGGGACATAGTGCTCGATCCACGCACCCATACGATCACCAAATCTGGTGCCGACCTCAAGTTATATCCGAAAGAGTTCAGTCTGCTCGAGCTCTTTTTGTTGCATCCGAATCAGGTCTTCTCGGTCGATGATTTGCTCAATCGTGTCTGGCCAACTGATGGAGATGCCTCGATCGAAACGGTCAGGCAAACGATTCTCAGACTGCGGCAGAAAATCGAAAATGACGAGAAGAACCCGCTTATCCAGACGATTAGAGGCGTGGGTTATCGCCTGCAGCCTTAGCCACGGTGAACCAGAAAGTGCTGCCTTGGCCGAGTTCGCTATCGACGCCTAGCTTCTGATCGTGTTGTTTTATAATAGCCGCGCAGATGGCCAATCCCAGGCCAAAGCCCTGCTTTCGGTCTCGATGACTGTCAGCCTGTTTGAATCGCTCGAAAATCTCGCTTTGCTTTTGACTCGGGATACCTGGACCCGAGTCGCGCACACTAATCACATTCAGGTCAGCTCGTTGGCTGACCGAGACTTCGATTTCACTACCTGCCGGCGAGTAACGAACGGCATTGGAAAGTAAGTTGGTAAGTACCTGCACAAGCGAGTCGATGTCACCCGAACCTTTTTCTTTGCCAGCAATAATTTTGATTGGCAGTGATTTATTCGACGCTTCCTGAGAGATCAAATTGACTGCTGCTTCAATCAAATTCTTGATTTGGAAGTCAGCGAACATGAGCTCGGCCAGACCGGAATCAAGTTTTTCCAGGTCGAGCAATTTCCCAACCAATTGCAGTAGATGGTTTCCGTTGCCTTCGGCGACAGCCAGTTTCGCCGCTGTTTCGGGGCTGATTGCGCCTAAATTGCCGCCGCGTATCAGGCTGATGATCGCTTGCATTGATGTAAGCGGCGTCCGAATATCGTGACTGACCATGGCCACGAAATCACGCTTGAGCAGTTCCAACTTATATCTTTCAGTAATGTCGATCATTGTCACCAAGAGTCTTTGCTGTGTTCTGTCAGCGACTGAAGTCTCGAGGTTCGTTACCGACACTTCGAGCGGAATAATCTCCTGGATTGCCGATATTCCCTCGATTGCTGTCGCTTTTTTTTCCTCCAGTAAGCGATTGAGCAAGGAGCGACTGCTCTCGCCGCCTTTGATCTTGAGCAATTGCTCGACATTTTCACCGACCAACTGTTTCGATTCGAAGCCGAAAAGTTTTTCGGCAGTCGGGTTCAATGACTCGATTGAGCCGGATTGATCGGTAACTATCAATGCTGCCGGTACGCTTGTGATCACAGAGCGTAAGCGCTCTTCGCTGCTTTGCAAAGTCTCTATCAGTTTGCGTTCTTTCTGCTTTGCTTGCTCTAAAGCGTTGGCCATTTCATGGAAAACTTTGTCCACTTCGGCTATCTCGTCTGCTGAATCTATTTCTTTCAGAAGCAGCTGCCCTTCGCCCAAACGAAGCGAATTCTCTTTGAGCACGGAAAGATTGTTCACCGTGCCGCGCACAAAAAAGACGGCGAGAGCAATGGCCAAACAAGCATTTATAGCCACTGCCAGATCCAGCCAACGGTTAAATTGCTCACGCGCTAGACG
>CAJCHQ010000051.1 GCA_903970295.1 Bryobacterales bacterium | reverse complement strand
TTCGTCAAGCCCGGATGACAATTCTCAATCTGCAAGATCATCGCCCGCCATTAACAAACGCGTTTTGGGGTTAGACTTCTCGGGCGCCGTCATGACGCCGGCCTTGCTCAGCGAAATACACTCTTATCCAAACATCAAAGAACTTAATTTGAGTCACGCCGATGTGAGCAAACTGTCGCTGAATAGCTTGAGCCCTGGCATCGTGAACATCAATCTCTCATATTCGAATATCAAAGATGCAAATTTTGCCCAGGTAGATACACTCTGTTTCTTAGTGGAACAATTGAATCTCACCCATACACACGTTTCGGATCTCAGTATGAAATACCTCCGTTATCAAAGGGAATTGAAAGATTTCTCCATCAGTCAAACAGACATAACGGACAAAGGCTTGGAGAACCTCGGTGGGCAAATGTGGGAGCTCAGAACTTTAAATTTGGCCGATGACAATATCTCAGATGTTGGCTTGGCCAGGCTTCCTTATTTTCATAAGCTGGCGGAATTGGACATAAAAAACTTGAAAGGCAAAGTCACCGACAGAGGAATTTCGTTTCTCGCGTACTGCAAAAATCTCAGCAAGATCGTGATCTCGGACAAACGCTTGATTAAGCCAATTTCTAAACTCTTGGGTCTTCACCAAATCGAAATTTACTGTCGAGATGTCACCGTTAAAGACCTGTTGCCCCTAAGAGAAATGCCTTACCTGGAAGGGCTCAAGCTCTACAGCGACTTAACTCTAGAAGCCCAACACACTTTATATTTGGTCTTTCCCAAACTTTGCCATATCGAAAACAAACCATTTCCGGGCACAAAAGCCAGACCAGAAAAATCAGAACTTGATAGTTTCGCAACCGGTCTTACTCCTTGATCGGTCCCGTGCTTTCGCATCCTAGAGCGCGTGCCTGATGCCTGAACAATCTCTTATTTGCCTGCTGCGGGAACTTGGCACCCAAAGTCCCGTCGTGAGCTTACCAGTTTGCGGCGTGGTCCAGGTTTACCAAGTTAGGAATTTCCAATTGGCATCAACTGACAAGCACACGATTGCTGAACTTCGAAAATGCAGGGCAGAACTGTTCCGTCTAATTAAAGACGAGCAAGAGCTTGGGGGCAATTCTAAAGAGCTTCGCACCATTCAAGCTGCCTTGCGCTCCATTGAAGAGCAAATCGACGAGCTAGGCGCACGTCAGTCGAAGCGCAGCTGGTCCTATCCACTGAGAAAGGCTTAAATAGTCACCACTTTGCGCTGGCACCAGGTAAGTCTTAAGTTACCGACTTCGGCTTAGCGGATTGCCCGTGCTTTCCATCACCATCACCGTCACCATCGTGTGATAAATGGCCGGCGCCAATGTAGTAGCTTCCGATTTGTTCTTGTGGTATCAACCACTCTATTTCATGCAAAAAGCCGGGACCATCGAACTCGGGCATGCTCACATACCTGGCGGCGCCAAGAGCGCGCGCTGCGGTGCGTACACCATCGGAAAGGTATTTGCCCAATTCCTTAGGTTCTGCGCTGAAACAAACAAAAGGCACCGGAGCCATGTGCGGATCACCTTTAACCCAGCGCAGGAAGTCGAAAACACTGCCGCCGTTCTGCAAATGTACATCCGAGACAATTAGGTCGAAGTCGGCACTTCTGAGGATCTCCATTGCATTATGGAATGTGTCCACCTGGGTGACTTCATGCCCGACGTGTTCCAGGCAATCGCTTATCACCTTTCTGTCGTCATCGTGTCCCATCGTGACCAAGATTTTTGCTGTCATATCATTCACCGTTTTCCTTTAGTGGACTAATTCCGCTGCTCTATCCCCTTCAGGCAACAACGAATCGATCTGTTTGCGAAACTCTATCGAATCAAAAATTTCCATCGTTATGTACATTGCCGCTCCAAGCATGCGCGCCGTCGTCCTTAAGCCATCTTCGAAATACTTTGCTTTTGGTGTCGGCTCACAGCTGAACAGAACAAACGGGGTGTCTTTTGTTGAAGGATTCTTTTTCACCCAGCGCAGGAAGTCAAAGACATTGCCACCATTCTCTAAATGAACGTCCGAAATGATCAGGTCAACTTGCTGAATGTTCAATGCGCTGATAGCATCAGCAAAATTTTTGGACTCGATCACGCGATGGCCCGACTGCTTCAAGCTCTGCGTGACCTGCCGCGCATTTTGATCTTCTTCATGTAGTGCCAGAATAAGCGCGTGCACTTCTTCACCCCGTGATTGGACCCAGACAGGGTGAATTAACGGCTATTCCTTCGCAACGCTTTATAAGCTTGCCCGCGAATGGCCCGATCTATATGGACATAGTCTCATAAAAGCCCGGATAGTTCCGCTTAATCTTATCGCCCGCTCGCTTGGTAGCTGCAAGACGCAAGCCTAAACCGCACCATCAGGATAGTTAATGTTTCGCGGGTTGTTCGTTGGGACCTTTTTTCTACTGGAAGCAGCAATGATCAAACTATGCCGCACTTAACGTCGAATTTATTCTTTGTCAGCCATGTCACATTCCCGTTGACTTGCTTGAGTATATTGGTTTCACGCGGCGCGAAGGCATCACTTCGGCGGGTAAATAGGCGGCGCCGGGCTGAGGAATGAATGAGCACACAGGACATCACACCCTGGCTGCCCGTTTTTAATGTTGCCAGGTCGGTGAGCAAGCCGACCCTGGACGCGCCCCTGAATTTGACCGGTCTAACAGCCTTCAAAGGCAGATATGAATTTCTCTGCGTGCTGGGCAGCGGCGGCATGGGCGTGGTCTACAAAGCAAGACAGGTGATGCTGAACAAACTAGTAGCGATTAAAATGCTCCATCCGCGAGGTTTTTCCGATCAGGCATTAAAGCGTTTCGACCGAGAAGCGAGGGCTGCCAGAAGTCTGCTGCATCCAAATCTGATCACCATTCGTGACTATGGCGTCGCCGACGAAGGTCAGCCCTACATGATCTTCGATTATATTGACGGCACGACTCTAGCTGAAACGATCAGAGTAAACGGACAACTCGATCTCGATCTAGCTCTCGATATTTTCATTCAAGTGGCCAAAGGTCTGTCCTATGCGCATCAGCAAGGAGTTTTGCACCGGGACATCAAACCAGGCAACATCATCATTCCCAGACACCAGGTCGAAGTAAAAATAGTCGACTTCGGTATTGCCAAAGTTCTCGGTGACGTCGAAGGTCAGACCCTGACCCAAACAGGTGAAATCTTCGGCACCCCGCTGTACATGAGTCCTGAGCAAGGAGCAGGGAAGACACTCGATGCTCGTTCGGATCTCTATTCAATGGGCTGCGTTATGTTCGAAGCATTGACGGCGATGCCTCCTTTTGTGGGCGACTCGGCGATCATGACGATCATCAAACATCAAAACGAAGATCCGACAAGTCTGAAAGAAGCCTCCCTGGGCAAGGAATTTCCCCTCGCCGTGGAACAAGTCGTGGCCAAACTATTGGCTAAGGATCCAGAATTACGTTACCAATCGGCCAAAGAATTGATTGACGACCTGACGGCTATCCGGTTTTCCCAGGTCACTGATCTGACTCAGATTAAACCCCAGTCGAAAGCCGAGAGCAAAAATGTAGTTGCGCTTTCAATTCTGTGTCTCGTCACCGCCGCGGCTATCATTATCATGACCAATTTGTGCATTAATGAACGCCGAGCGTTCGCCAATCGCCCGGACCCAGCCGCCACCAACACGGTTGCTCCTGTTCCCTCTCCGACTTCGACAGAGGTCACGATAAAAGTTGCAAAAGATGCGGCGGATGAACTCGAATCTGAGTTTTCCACTTTTCCAACGCAAGGATTTGTTCAAGCAGAGCCAATTCAAACGGATTCAGCCGCGGCACAAGAAATCAAACTGACTGCGGCAACCTCTTCGCTGAAGCCAGATTCAGACGTCAAGCCTGCCACTCAGAAGATCGCCAGCCTGACCACAGGGTTGGATTTATCGGGTGAAATGATCACTCCCCAGTTAATGAAGGAAATCGCGGAATATCACAAACTAAGAGAGCTTGTTTTGCGCAACGGAAAATTTGTCGATGAGCCACTGCGATTTTTGAAAAATGATGTCGCCAGTATCGATTTCACGGGCTCGAATGTTTCCGACCAGGATTTGCAGTATCTGCGCATCGGCTCCTTTCCCGAGGAGCTGACTTTCGACCATACCGATGTCGGCGACCAGGGCATGAAAGGTCTTGTTCTCGAAAGCGCACTGGTCAAGGTTTTATCGCTCAATTACACAAAAGTGACCGACCAGGGATTGAGCATTCTGGGCGAGAAATTCAACCTGAAAACGCTGCGGGTTGAAGGCGACAAGATTTCAGACCGGGGTTTGAAAGCGATGTATTGGTTTAAGAATCTCGAGGAGCTGGACTTGCAGGGAGTGACCGGACCGATCACGGAAACTGGAATCGGCTACCTGGCAGAACATAAGAGACTGAAAAAGATATCGATTTCAGATTTGGCTTTGATCGCATCGCTAACCCAGATTCCTCAACTTCAAGAAGTTGTCGTAGCCGCCGATAATGTCAGCGAAGAACAGCTGCGTCCGCTCAAGCACTTGCCAGAATTATCGAGGCTGACGATTTACACCAATCATAAAGGCAATTTAGAGCGCCTGAAAAAGGATCTGCCTCATTGCGATGTGCAGATGAAGAGCTCTACTCGAGCGGATTAGAAAATAAGTCAGGTGTTGGCGATCGCCTATCAACTTAACTGAAGGCTGTCGATGACATCACTCGTGCCGTCGGCATATACAATTGGTATCATGACCACCAAATCGACTTATTTGATCTGCTTGCTGCCCCTTTTTCTTTTCGCCCTTTACTGGTGCGGTCGTCCATTTGCCACCACGCTGGCAGAGCGCAGTATTGGTCTTCGCGCCCTGACGCCGCAGCAAAAATTCAACATCAAAAAATGCGGCGAAAAGCTGAATGGTGTGGTCATTCGCCCGTCCCAGCAGTTTTCATTTAACGGCAGTGTTGGTCCACGCACTGCCGCGCGTGGATATCTAGAGGCGCCATCCTACATCGGCGGCGAAAGTCCTAGCACCCCGGGTGGGGGCATCTGTGTGGTTTCTTCCCTGCTTTATCAAACAGCGCTGCAGGCTGGTCTCAAAATCG
>CAJCHQ010000050.1 GCA_903970295.1 Bryobacterales bacterium | reverse complement strand
AATGACTTTGATGCCGCGTTCTTGCGCCACTTGCAAAAATCGATCGACGAAATTCAGCTGATTCCGATATAACTTCGGACGAAACGGGTTGTATGCAGCGGCATAGCAATTGCGGAAATCGAAATGTTCGAGGTGCTTTGGATCATAAGGAAAAATCTTCAGATCCGCATCTGAATCGGGTGATAACCAGCGCATAGCAACCCGCGTTGCCCGATCAACCGGAGGCAAAGTGCCGCGCGCTGGCGCCGGCAGGTAAGTGGTCAAAAGATCTCCAGCTGAACGGCGAAACATTGTGGTCAGCTCTTCCTGATATTTGTAGGCAGGCAAAAAGCGCGCCAACAACTGATTTACAAAGAATTGCACTTTACTCTCGCGCGTTGGTCGAGCAGCATAAGCGACACTGGACAAATCGCCAGTCTTTTCCATCAAATGAAAAACGTCTGTGCCGGAAGGGCTCTCCAAGGCGTTATCCATGAGATCCCTGGGGGCGATGCCATAAAGAATGACGTCTGGCTTTTTATCGCCCTGCAGAAGCTCGCACCCGAGCACGCTGGCATCGGATCCATTTAAGCCAGGCACAGCAAGTGACGCTGTCTTGACCTTTCTCTTCAGCTCTTTGCCTAATGCATCCTCGAGACTTTGACAACGATAATGGTCATGCCCATTCAATATCCGGTGCGCGTATGTTGCTTCGCCTTCGTTGATGATTCGGCACATCAGGGAAGATCCGAGCAACAGCAAATCAACGTGGTTGTGTAGCCCGCTGAAATTTTTGACAGTCCACCAGGCTTCTGTGCGGTTTTGCTGCCGGAAAATGTCCTGTCGGTCTAATTTCAAGCACAACGAGACCATTACATTGGCAGCAACAAACAACGCACAAGCAGTGACGGCTTTACTGACTCTAAATTTTGGCGCTGACGCTTGCGACATCTTATCCATACCGTTCTTCACATGTGCCTGCCGACGTTAGCCAGACTTTGTTTAGCCAATACCGGTGCCAATTCCAGAGCGAGGGCGTCAATTAGCTTGGTAGCTCCGCGGCCATTTAAGTGCACTTGATCCGAGAAATCCGCATAATCAATCGCAGAGCACTGGCTCATATCGATGACCGGCGCGCCATACTTCGAGGCAATCAACTGCAAATCTTTGCGATACAACGAGTAGAAGCCTGGCATCATGGTTTCGTAATTGTCTTGACGGAGCGGCATATTCACAAAAACGACCTGAATGCCTCGTTGTTTGGTGATTTGCAAAAAGCGCTCTAGGAAGGAGAACTGAACATCGTAAAATCTTTTGCGGAAAGGGCGATACGCAAAAAGATAACAATTTTTGGCATCGGTCACTTGCGGGTGTGCAGGGTCAAACGGCGGAATCATGGCCTTTCCAGCCAACTCTTCGGCAATCATGCCCGCCGTGATTTGTTCGAGAAGTGGGAAGGGGTTTTTCGGCTCGGGTACAAATCGATTGGCAATCATGTTGGTTTGCGCTTTGTATTCGAAGCGAAAACAACGCGACAGCTCGACACGATAGTCGTAGAGTGGAAAAAGTTTCGCGACTTTGCTACCTACGTAATAATCGAATTTCTCGTCGGTATTCATGCGCGACTTATAGGCAACATCGCTCAAGTCACCGATACGGCTCATGATCTGGTAAGTTTCGGTTACATAGGGGCTGGCTAACATATTGTTCATGATATCTCGGGGAGCGATACCATATACGATGGCACGAGGCTGCCGCGATCCCTTCAAAACTTCGGAAGTAAAAACTGAAGCATCGGAGGCATGCAGCCCTCCAATTGCATAAGAAAAAGTCGAAACATGAAAGCCGAGGGATTTGCTCAACTTGTCTTCCAAATGCTGGCAGCGCCGGTGCTCCAGTCCATTCAAGGGCTGATTGAGATAGGTAGCCTCACCTTCATCCAACAGTCTTTGTACGAGTGAGGAGCCCATAAGCATGACGTCAGGCGGCTCCTGATTTTCCAAAACCGATTTGACAGCCCACCAACCCCAGTTGTGAGCAATCATCGAAAAGCGATCGACATGAGCGATTTTCAACCAGGCAGCGAACCCACTATTAATTACAACAAATGAAAGCAAAGCAGCGATAGCTGGACTGGACCAGCCTCTCTTAATTGACGCCTGACTGCTACTGCCGCTGCTTGTGATGGTGCCTTCCTCGTTCAGGTCGCCCGACTCACGCTCGAAAAACCCCGCGATCCCAGGCAGAAGCCAATTTAGCAGCTTGCCAAGTAAATAACATGGCAACCGTTTTAGAAAGCAGTTGGCGATGTCTTCACCTGGTGAAAGCTGCCACAGGCGCTTGTCAGATAATTTTGGAATTGAACTTTTTTGTTGTTCGTATCGTTTTCATTTCTGAGATGGTTTTCAGCTCGTCTCGAATTTGCAAAAAAATCAGACGAGCTGGTTGACGGAGGGAATTGAGATGATGATCAGCGCAAAAGTCAGAAAATACATTGCCAATCTACCTGAGGAGCAGCCGTTCGCGACACGCGAACTGCTTGGTTTTGGTCCAAGAGGCGCAATCGATAAGTTGTTATCCAGGCTGGTGGAGGCGAGCCTGCTTTACAGAGTAGCCCGCGGGATTTTCATCAAATTCAACGCCGATGCTGACGGACGCCCGTTCCTTCCAACCTTGGCACAGATCGTTAAAACTAAGGCCCAGGCATTCGCCAAACAGATTTTCACTCACGGTAAAGATGCAGCGCATGCTTTCCAAATGCTGGTTTCTGAGTCTGGCGAGCTTGCCGAACCGAATGCTGCGCCAACCTTTGTTGCATCGGGTTCCTCGACCTCATTTTTATGCGAGTCGAGTGACTTTGGTCTTGCGAGAGTTCATTTCAGAAGCAGCAGTCCGCTTTCGAAGAAATTTCTCGACGACAAAAGCGGATTGTTTTTTCGCGCCATGAGGAATATCCAGCTATCGGCCATGAGCAAACCACCGCATGAAGAAAACTTTTGCAGAACTCACATGTTATTCAACAAGAAAGAACGAGCTGCGGCTAAAGAAGCCTCCAAATGGATGCCAACTTGGCTCAGCCGAATGTTCTGGATGAAGCCTCCAGCACTGGACGATTTGAAACAGTCGAATTCCTGGGATTTTCTTAAAAAGTATATGACTGACGCCCAAGTTGCCGAGTATTTGAAGAACAACATATCGCCAGTGCAGAAACCTCGAAGCTCAGGGAATAGCGATGATCCACTGACGCTTAAGCAGACTAACTTCGGCGATTTGAGTCATTTTTAGAAGAGCAATTTCGCTTAGCGGCGGTACCATCAGTGGTGTACTGCAAAAGCAATTACAAGAAGCTATTACAAGCTATTACAAGCTATTACAAGAAGCAATCGCAAGAAGCTGTCGCAAGAAGCTGTCGCAAAACGTAAACGGGCCTTGGTCAATTCGCAAGGATTAGTCCATGTATTCCCGGAGACGGCGGCTCCGATTGGGATGACGTAGCTTTCTTAGCGCCTTGGCTTCAATTTGGCGGATGCGCTCGCGTGTGACGCCGAATAGCTGCCCTACTTCTTCTAAGGTGCGCTGACGTCCATCATCTAAGCCAAAGCGTAAGCGCAAGACGTCGCGCTCGCGGGGGGACAATCCGGCCATGACTTCGATGATATCTTCACGCAGGAGTTCCTGCGTGACTGACATTGCTGGAGTTTCGGCCTCGCGATCTTCGATGAAGTCGCCCAGTTTGCTGTCTTCTTCTTTGCCAACTGGAGTCTCTAGCGAGATTGGCTCTTGTGCGACTTTGATGATTTCACGCAGTTTGCTGACGGTGATTTCCATTGACTCGGCGATTTCTTCTTCTGTTGGCTTGCGACCCTTATCTTGAGCAAGCTTTCTCGTGATTTTCTTGAGCTTGTTGATTGTTTCGACCATATGCACCGGAATGCGGATCGTTCTCGCTTGATCTGCGATCGCGCGGGTGATCGCCTGCCGTATCCACCAGGTGGCGTAGGTGCTGAATTTGTAGCCTCTTTCGTAATCGAATTTTTCCGCAGCCCGAATCAACCCCAGATTACCCTCTTGAATCAAGTCGAGAAAAAGCATGCCGCGGCCGACGTACTTCTTAGCGATCGACACGACCAGGCGCAAATTAGCTTGAACCAACCGCCGTTTCGCGATCGCGCCTTCAGAGCCGCCTTGCTCAATTTTGCGCGCGTACTCAATTTCCTGACTGGCATTCAAAAGAGGAATCCGCCCGATTTCTCGCAAATACATGCGAACCGGATCGTCAGAAGCCAAACCTTTCGACGCTTCCTGTTCAAAAACTTCGGGATCGCCCTCGATTTTCTCCTCAAATCCACCGAGAAATACGGGATCAACTGAAGCCACCGCTGACGGCAAATCGTCATCATCGCTGCCTGAGTCCGAAAGTAAATCCTCTAAACCTATTCTTTCACGGTGCTGGGTCGACTCTTCCATGCGATCCAGCTTTTCGATAAAGCTGTCTTCTTTGTCTTTGCTTGTAGTCACACCGAGGTCTCCAACACGGGGATTTCATTCATTGTAGCCGTGACCTCTTGGTCGATAGTCACGGCTGAGACAGCGTCTTGCTGAGCCGAAGTGTGATCCGCATCAACATCCAATAGATTGTGTTCACCGGGGTCGTTTTCTGATTCATCTTCATCATCGAACAAATCATGCGTGCCTGGCTCGTTCTCAGCGGCAGTTTCATCATCGTCATCGTCATCATCATCGTAAAAATCCTGTTTTCTCGGCACGCCCTCAGCCACTTCATCTTCATCGAGCATATTTTGCTCGATTGGCTGGTTCTCGTTTCTTTCGCCTTGAGCGAAAACAACTTGGTTGACTTGTTCGCTAGCTGGCTCACTAGCTGGCTCGCTAGCTCGCTCACCCTCGGTTTCGACTGTGCTTGCCGTAACTGGATCATTTTCTGGTTCAATATCCTCAGCATCCAGGTATTCAAGTACATAGTCGCTATCAACCTGAATAGTATCTAGTTGCCCAGACTGAGGCACGATGAGAATTTCGGCAGAATTAGAGGCAGGGATAGCATGGTCCGCCCCTGCTGATGGGCGCACCGATAGTGGTGCGGGCTCAAAGGTCGGAGTTTTTGTATTGGCAGTCATGCTTGCAGTCGGCAGTGGCATTGGCAGTGGCATTGGTTCTACACTCGCCTCTGGCGCAGGGACAGCTTGCTGCTGGGCAATTGCCACATCGATTTTGCGTTTCAAGGCGTCAATTTCTTCGGGGGTGTTTGCATTCGACAAAATTTCATCTTGCAACTTTTTCAGCTGAATAATTTTGCTTTGCAAGGCTTGCTGATCGTTTTCGCTTACGGAAGCGAACTCAGCGCGAGCGCCAGCGAGAGCCCTTTTCAGCCGCTCCGCCAAGAGTTTGAGCCTGAACTCTCGCAGTATCACTTCGATTGGTGAATTCTGCTTTCTCATGATCTCGACTTTGATCATTACATCTACGAAGGCTTGAACTGCATCGCCATCGGGCGCCAAGCGATCGGACAACTTCTCGCGCAAATCCTCTACGTTGTTGAAGTGAGAGCCAATCCCATCGATCGCATCTTTGATCGTCTGATGTTCTGGACTGAGCAAAGTTTCGTCGAGCAAAGCCGCTTGTACTCTCTCGTAATCATCACGCGAGGTTAAATACAGCGCGAGTAACTGTCGTTCTGCATCGATATATCCGGATTGCAAACCGTTCCGGCTGGCGGTGAGAGAGCTCTTGCTGCCTGCGTTTGAGTTAGTACGCGGAGATTGCGCTTGCTGGTTGGTTGCGTTCTTCGCACCAGCACGGTTCTCTTTTCGGTAACGACTGACATCGGCACTGAGTGCGATCTCGTCAATCACCAACTTACTGCTCCATTGTTGAATGTACTGCGACCGGGCTACGTCTGTCTTGATCTGAGCTAAAATCGGCACGACTTTCTTCGCGGCATCAATTCTTCCGGTATGAGTGGTGATGTTGGCTCCAGCCATCGCCTTCTGTAACTGATAATCAATCAAAGGCAAAGCCTCTGCAATCGCTTTGGCGTAGCCTGCGGGTCCGGCGAGACCTGAATCTTCAGAAGCACGCAGGCATTCGTCCGGATCTTTGCCACCAGGAATTTGAATGACGCGCAGATCTAAACCAACTCCTTCAGCAATTAGGTTCAAAGTTTCAACGCCGGAATCCACAGCTTTTACGCCGGCGGCGTCGGCGTCGAATGCCAAAAGAACGCGCTTCGAATCTGTGTAACGAACGAGAGATTTAGCTTGCTGCTCGGTCAAGGCTGTTCCGCAGGTCGCGACCGTGTTGGTGAACCCATAAAGATGAGATGTAATAACGTCGAAATATCCCTCGACGACTATCACTGCATCTTTTTCTTTGATCGCCTCTTTTGCTAAATGGAAAGCATAGAGGTGCTGCCCTTTTGTGTAAATCGGCGAAGCTGGCGAGTTCAGATATTTCACTTGATCGTCGGCTAATGTTCTGCCACCAAATGCGATGACACGACCTTGACCATCGAATATTGGCACCATCAAACGATTCTTGAAAATGTCGTAGTATCGATTCGTTTCCGCTTTGTGCCCGACTAATCCAGCCTCAGCTAATGTTTGAGGCGCAGCCTTGGCGTTAGTCGTGAGGAAATTGAGCAAACCATCCCAAAGATCTGGAGCATAGCCGAGTTTAAACTTTTCAATAATCTCACTGCCAATGCCTCGATTATTCAAATATTCGCGAGCTTTTTGTCCACCAACCTCGTCATTGAGCATGTGCACATAGTATTCACTGGCTTGCTGATAGAGCATCAGGATCGCCGAGCGCTTATCATATTCCTGGCGCTCCTGATGCGTTTCCACCAGTTTCACACCATATTTATGGGCAAGCTCACAGACGGAATCTATAAAATCGATCTTTTTGATTTTTTGAACAAACGAAAAAACGTCTCCCTTCTCGTGGCAGCCAAAGCATATAAAAAATCCTTTGTCGTCATTGACGCTGAAAGAAGCCGTTTTCTCATTGTGGAAAGGACACAGTCCTTGATACTTGTCGGCGCCGGTGCGCTTTAGCACAACGTGCTCGGATACGACTTCGTGTAAAGAAGCACGGCTCCTCACCTCAGCAATGACTTCTGATGTCACGCCCTTCACGTGAGAAACCTCGCTTGCTCATTACGCAACCACGCAGAGACACAACCGCGCCTGCATTCGTTGCCACCCTAGACTTCTGATTTATATCATGCCGCGAACCAGTTTCTGAGCTGGCTTGGGTTAAATTCCACGCCCGTAGCACGAACGGATATATTCGGGTAATACAGTTGTGCGAAATCAAGAGATTTTTCCATTGGCAAATGGTTTAGCGCATCGCAAGGAATCTAAATTCTGACAGGTCGGCGCTTGAAGCGGTGCTCGCGAGACTCTCACAAGCTTGTCTGCAATTTCCACAAATTTCACCCGGCAATTTGAACCATATATTTCAGACCTTTCGAGACTCGTCTGATTTTTGTACAAATTGCTCCCACCACGACGGGGACTATTTGTCGGGGATTTTCGCCAGCATTTTGTCAACAAAAGCGTATGTTAATTTGAACGATGAATGCATTTGTTCATTGCGGTCTCTCTGATTGTCAGTGCGGCCGCCATATCTGAAGCACATCAGTTCGGCGAAAGTTTCGGAAGGACCGGCTCGATCTTTTTGGACGAAATAGGCCAGCCTCCCTTTCATATCGTCGTCCATCCGACCAAGATCGAGAAACCACTGGTGCCGGTAATCGTCTCGGCTGGTGATGTTACCCATGTATCGGTCTAACGCATGGCCAAGCTCGTGCCTCAAAGTGCCGATCACTCCAATATTTTTTGTGATCTGGTCAGAATCGCCCAGGTAGTAATTTTCGGGCAAGATAATATCGTAGCCGTTGAACATACCAGGACAATTTTTGAAGGTGGCACCGTCCTCATATCCGCGGGGCTGCCTGTGTTCCAATTCTGGGTCGTTGTCGACCATTGTCGGCGTTATTCTCACGTGGCAACCGTTTTGATGGAGGAGTACTAGTAGCGGTTCAGGATAAACCTTGAGAGCATCTTGAACTTCGCCAATGAGCGATTTGGAGACTTCTGGACGATCCTTGGTGGCACGCACTACCTGAATGATTTCTTTGATTACCACTTGCTTTTGTGCGTCGGACAGCGGCTTGGATGGCGAATCTTCACTTGCTATAGCAGCGGTCGTCTTTGATTTGGCAGCCGCGGCAGCAAGCGCAGTCGGCTTCGCATCGGCTTCGGCGCCGGCTGCATTGCTATCGACCTTCAGAGTCTTCAAAAGAGCGTTGGCGTGAACCGCTTCGCCGCTATCAGGATATGTTTTTGCGATGAACTGATATAGCTTGACCGCGTCTTGTCGCTGCCCGGACGCGAGATAGCAGTTAGCGCAATAATAAAGAGCAGTGACGTTGCCTGGATCTTTTTGAATGATCTGGACAAACTCTTTGGCAGCTGCCGCACAGCTCTTCTGCGTATAGAGAGAAATTGCGTGTTGGATTGGCTGGTCAGCAGCGGATGCGCTTGTGAGCATGCCGCCGAGCGTGCAAAATACAATTACAGATAAGCAAATTTTGGCTAAACGCATGACACTATAATATTCCATTTTCGATTAAAGCGATCAAAGGTGATCGCCGACACCAATGATGTAATCAATTTGTGGCAGCAATTTGTGACAGCAATGTTTGTGACAGCAATATTTGTGACAGCAATATTTGGTACCACATTTAGTATCACAAGTGCATTTCTGACCAAGCGAGTTGGTGGAAGGGCAACCGAGTGACAAGTTTCAAGCCAGGACAGGCGCGAAAGCGATGTCTGGAATTAAGCCAAGAAATGAATCAAAATGAGCCAGGAGTGGGCTAATATTATCCGCGGTGTATATGCGAGCAGTCTCCGGCGAGGCACAACTACATGAAAACCCTGATCAAGAACGGGCGTATAGTGACGGCGGTGGA